>CAZVXQ010000022.1:0-9669 GCA_964630815.1 uncultured Candidatus Saccharibacteria bacterium
TGCCATAGACGCTGTCAAACTTTCACCAAAATTGGACTCTGTAATACTCGTAACAGGGGATGGGGACTTCGTTCCACTAGTAGAATTCCTCCAAATGAATCAAGGTTGCCAAGTAGAAGTTGCTTCATTTGGCAAATCCACGTCTGCAAAACTTATCGAAGCTGCAGATCATTTTATGGATTTAGATGAGAATCCTAGTAAGTATTTGTTAAGATCGGGAGGGAAGAAGTAGCAAAAAAATTTGTGTACAACCTGCTTTCCTTATGATAAATTAATCCTGTCAGTCGTACATTATAAAAAATTAATTGTCCTTGGATAAACAGGTTATTTTGGCAAATTTTGATCTATTAAATTTGCAATCTGTAATCTGAGGGCAAACACCTCGAGGCGAGGCCTCGCGGAACAAAAAAATGAATAAAAAAGAATATTCGCTCGAAGTAGGTGGTAAAGCTTTGATCGCAGAATTCAACGATCTTACTGACCAGACAAACGGGGCAGTAATGCTTCGTTATGGCAACACCGTTGTACTAGCAACAGCTGTTATGGGCAAAGAGGCTCGTGAAGGGGACTTTTTTCCACTAACGGTGGACTATGAGGAGCGTTTTTATGCAACTGGCAAAATTTTGGGTTCAAGATTCATGAGGAGGGAGGGAAGACCTTCGACGGAAGCGATCTTGTCGGGAAGGATAGTTGACCGTACGATCCGCCCTTTATTCAATCAAAAAATGCGACACGAAGTACAGGTCGTCCTCACCACTATATCAATAGGAGATGAAGATCCGGATTCAATTTCTGTAATCGCCGCATCTCTAGCACTTGGAACCTCTGACATTCCATGGAATGGACCAGCTTCTGCTATCCGAATTGGCAAAAAAGGAAGCAGTGTAAGTAGCGATGGAACGAGTACGGAATCAGAATTTGTTGTAAATCCACTCACCAAAGATCGTGAAGGGTCAGATGTTCGCTTGGATATGATTGCTTGTGGCAAAGACGGAATGATAAACATGATCGAAGTAGGAAGCAAAGAGGTAGCCGAAAGTACAGTAAATGAAGCTCTTGCGCTTGCAAGCCAAGAAATAGAGAAGATTCAAGTCTGGCAAAAAAGCATAATTGCAGAAATTGGCAAAAATAAACGCGAAGTAGAATTACCTGTTGCAACCGAAGGTACAAAAGAGCTTTTTGATGCAGAAATTGCACCAAAATTAGCAAAATATGTCTTTAGTGGACCAGGTAAAAAGAAATTGGAAGAAATAACCGATGAGTGGATGAAACTTTTTATCGAAAAATACCCAGAAGGCAATGCGGGGATGGCGATGGAAATATTCGAAGAAGCAGTCAATGATTTGCTTCACATAGAAGCAATCGACAATAATCGTCGCCCCGATGGCAGAACTATGGATGAAGTTAGACCTCTTTTTGCCAAAGCTGGCGGTATATCACCAATATTACACGGTTCCGGAACATTTTATCGAGGTGGAACTCATGTACTATCACTTCTCACACTCGGATCACCTGGTGACGCTCTACTCATCGATGGTCTCACAGCTCAAGAAAATAAACGCTTTATGCATCACTACAACTTTCCTCCATTTTCTACTGGTGAAGTAGGCAGGATGGGTGGTACAAATAGGAGAATGATTGGCCACGGCGCTTTGGCAGAAAAAGCATTACTCGCTGTAATACCAGACAAAGATAAATTCCCATATACAATCAGACTTGTTTCAGAAGCTTTAGCTTCAAACGGCTCAACATCGATGGGATCAGTTTGTGGTTCTACTTTGGCACTAATGGATGGAGGAGTACCAATAAAAGCACCTGTTGCTGGTATCGCTTCTGGCTTGATGATGTCACCAAATTACGAAAAAGATGGTAAATACAAAGTTCTAACTGATATTCAAGGTCCAGAAGATCATCACGGCGATATGGATTTCAAAGTTGCAGGTACGAGAGAAGGTATCACCGCTGTTCAGATGGACGTCAAAGTTGGCGGAATACCACTAAAAATCTTGGCTGAGGCTTTTGAAAAAGCAAAATTAGCTCGCTACAAAATCTTGGATGTTATAGAAAAAGAAATTCCTACTCCTAGAGAAAAGATTTCTCCAAATGCCCCTGAAATTATTGTAATGAAAATCAAAGTTGACCAAATTGGCCTAGTTATTGGCACAGGAGGTAAAACTATCAATGAAATTCGAGAAGTAACAGGGGTTGAAGACATTACAATTGAAGACGATGGAACAGTATTTATAACTGGCAAAAATGAAACCGCACAAAAAGCCAAAGACATCATTTATGGTATGACAAGAGAATATTTGCCAGGAGAAAGATTTGAGGGAGAAGTAGTAAAGATGATGGACTTCGGTGCTTTTGTAAAAATAGGCCCAAGTGCTGAAGGATTGGTTCATGTTTCGGAAATAGCACCATTTAGAGTTGAAAGAGTAGAAACATATCTCAAAGAAGGCGATAAAGTCCCTGTTGTGGTCAAAGAAAAAGACGAGAAGGGTAGGCTCAATCTTTCAATCAAATCAGCAGATTCAAACTTCTTTACAAAAAAAGAAGAAACTCCCCGACCTCCTCGTCCACCACAGAATAGAAGATAGCAAAATCTAAAAACAAATATCGGCTGAGTTGTCCTACAAAAAATTTCAATTTTTTGTAGTTATCTTGGTATAATGAGGTAATGAGTGATGATGAAATCTCAAAAGCTCCAGCACAAGATATAACTAGTACTGATACAGATACCGAAGAGGGTACTGGCGACAATGGTGGTCCGCGTGTTTTTGATATTACTCCAGATCTAAATATCGCTCCAGCCAAAGATGAAACTGATAATGGTCCTAGTATTGACAGTATTCCAAACACAACAAAGATCTCAGAACCGTCTCCATCCATAAATATTCTAGATAAACCTACAAATTCGGATATTCAATCAAACCCAGAACAGCAAAAGCCATCTGATACAAATGAACCAAAAGAAGTGTATACAAATTATGGCCCAGCAAATCCTCCTGCCAAGACTGTTGGAATGAGCAAGATTACACCAAATCAAAAACCAGATCAGATCAATTCAACTGAGCCGGCCAATTTACAAGAGGCTGTTGCATCGATAAAAATCAATCCCGACAAACCAAGTATCAAAACTAGCATTGATGCTTCAAAGATTCCAGAAAAACCTTGGTTAGCAAAAAAAGATTCGATTATAAAGCCGTTAAGGACTTATGAAACAGATTTTGCTGAGGCGTTGGCTCGAAAACGTATAACCACAACCTCTGCAATTATAGCCGAAGAAAAAAGACAGGAAGAAAAACCTATTCAAACCACAAAAAGAGAGATTGTTGGTAATATTCCAGTCGCTCCATACAAAAATCCATTTGCAAACCGACCACCTCCAATTCCAATAATAAAAGAAGAAAGTATAACTGAACAAATAATAAACCCAATCTCTATTCCAAATCCCAAATCTACTACCGAACCAATACAATCAGATCAAATTCAAAATACGAAACCACCAGAAAATACAATTAACCCTTTTATTCGAATGAATGAAAGGTCAATAGGCTCTGTTGCTACCCAGAACACCCCACCAAAAGAGGACATATTCAAGAATGCCCAACCTCCAGTTAGCCCAAAAGAGAAGAGCGATTCTCATTTATTAAAAAATTTCCTCCTTATTCTAATAAGTCTAGTACTTATTGCGGGTGGTATTTATGCCGGATATTATCTTTACAAAATCAGTCCGCTTGCGACCATGTTAAAACGAGAGCCAAAGAATACTGAAGTTACAGTACCAACAATCTTGGATTCAGGATCATTTTTCCAAGTCGATTCAAAAATTAACATAGCCATTGACGGAAAAAATGAAAATCAGATTATAAGTCAAATACGAACCGAGGTAGCAAAAGAAATTGAACCAAATAAAATCAAAGAAATTGTTCTAACAAAAACAACAGAAAATATAACAAAAAAAGTTACCGCTGAAGAACTTTTGGAAATATTTACAATTCCAGTGCCAGAATTAATAATTCGATCAATATCACCAGAATGGATGCTCGGTGTATATAGCGGTATCGGAAATCAAAAACACTTATTCGTAATCACGACAAATAATTTCTTTCAAAATACCTTTGCTGGCATAATCCAATGGGAAAAGACAATGCCTCAAGATCTAAAATTATATACAACCAATCAGAATGATGGTAATTTTACCTTAAAAGGACTTTATAAAGATAAAATTATCAAAAATAAAGATGTAAGGGAGTATGTTTTGGATAATGGCCATATAAATTATCTTTATTCCTTTGTTAGTAATGACAAGTTAGTCATTACAGATAGCGAGGATGCACTTGATGAGATCATTATTAGACTTGAAAAAAATGCTTTTGTACGATAAAATGTCAGTATGAATAAAAAAGATCTAGAATACTTCAAAGGAAAATTACTCGAAGAAAAAAAAGAGCTGGAAGCCGAACTAAATGAAGTTGCAAAAAAAGAACCTGGGCAAGGTTGGGAAGCAACATCAGGAGAAATGGAAGTTGATACAGCAGATGATAACGAAGTAGCTGACAAACTAGAAGAATACGAAACAAACAAGAGTGTCATGGACAAACTCCAGAAACAGCTTGCAGAAGTTGACGCTGCTCTAGATAGAATAGAAAAAGGTACTTATGGCATTTGCGAAAATACCCAAAAACCAATAGATCGCGACCGACTTGAGGCCAATCCTTCAGCAAGAATATCTCTAAAATAGCAATTTAGATAGATTTTATCTTTTCTTGATAATTTTTTTATCAGGATTTTATCTTGTTTTAGTATGATTAGAGAATGGCAATATCAAGATCTTATAGCGCCCAACTAAATGGACTTAATCCAGAAATTATAATCATTGAAGTAGACATTTCCATTGGCCTTCATTCATTTTCAATAGTTGGGCTTGGGGATCGCTCCATAGAAGAGTCTAAAGATCGAATTAGTGCCGCAATCAAGAACAGTGGATACACATCACCAAAACAAAAAAATCAAAAAATAATAATATCTTTGGCTCCGGCCGATATTCGCAAGGAGGGCTCTTCATTTGATTTGGGCATGTCTATGGCATATCTTTTAGCTTCAAATGAGTTGTTTTATACTCCGGACAACAAAATCTTTTTGGGAGAATTATCATTACATGGCCACGTTAGTAAGATTAGTGGCATTTTACCAATATTGAGTAGACTAAAATCTCTTGGCTATACAGAAGCATATATTCCAGCATCAAATCGAGATGAGGCTAGCCTGATAAAAGACATAGATATATATCCCGTCAACTCCTTAGCCGAACTAATCGAACATTTTCAAAATAAAAAGATAATTAACAAAATCAAAAATGATTACAATTTTCCTAAGACTATTACTACAAATGAAAAAGACATGTCGACCGTCAGAGGTAACGATATAGCAAAAAGAGGTTTAGAAATCGCAGCTGCTGGTGCACACAACGTAGTTTTGTACGGTCCACCCGGTACAGGAAAGACTCTCCTTGCTCATTGTTTCCGATCGATCTTGCCAGATTTAACTTATACCGAATCAATCGAGGTAACTGGTATACATTCGATAGTAGATCACAACAAAAATGGACTTATTACTCGACCACCATTCAGATCACCACATCATACAGCCTCATATCCATCTATAGTTGGAGGCGGAACCTACCCAAAACCCGGCGAGATTACTCTTGCTCATCGTGGCGTTCTTTTTTTAGATGAATTTCCAGAATTCGACAACTCTGTCATAGAAGCTTTGAGACAACCTCTAGAAGAACAAACAATTACCATATCTATAGCCAGAGGTGTGGTTACTTTACCAGCACAAACCATATTCATTGCTTCACTCAAACCTTGTCCTTGTGGCATGAAGGGAAGTGACAAATGTAAATGCTCACCTTACACCATAACAACCTACAATAGAAAATTTTCTGGTCCGATAGCTGATCGTATTGATCTTTGGCTTAGTGTAGACAAGATTGATTATGATAAACTAGGCCAAATCAGCAATACCGAAGAAAAATCAGAGTCAATCAGAGCAAGAGTTCAAAATGCAAGAATCATTCAAAAAAAGCGCTATACCGAACACAACATAAACAAACTATTCAACTCAGAATTAAATAGTTCGGATATAGAAAAAATGATAACTATCAAAGACAACTCGAGAGAAATGCTTATAGATTTTAGCAAAAGACTCAAAATTTCAGCCAGATCATTTCACAGAATTATAAAAGTAGCCCGGACTATAGCCGACCTATCAAACAAAGATGAGATCGACGAGCAATCAATACTTGAATCTATTCAATATCGCTCAAAAATTATCTAATTACACTTTACAGAAGAAAATGGATTTTTTGCTCCTCGAACTTCAAAATGGATATGTGGGCCAGTTGTTAGACCGGAAATACCCACATAACCTATCAATTGACCCTTACTTACTTGCTCACCAGTATCAACAACCGCCTTTTTCATATGAGCATACAATGTCTGAGTACTATTGTTATGAGTAATAACTACAAAATTTCCATATCCACCATTCCAAGTCCCATTTGATTTGCTAATAGTAATAGAGCCTGAAGCAGAAGCGTATACTGGGGTACCTATCGGAGCAGCTAGATCGACTGAGTTTCTACCATGCAAACCTTGAGTTAGAATTCCGGAAACTGGACACGAATAATAATCATCAAATGATGGTAATTTTCTAACATTTACCAATAGCGGATCTTCAGGAACAATCATTCCATTCAAGGCTCGCACTATCTGAGTTGGAGCAGAAATACCCATTTCGGCATCAGGAATTATAATAACCTGACCAGACACTAGAGTACTCGTCTTATCTAGATCGTTATAATTATAAATATCGGTAATATCTGCATTATATTTTTTTGCAATTGATGAGACCGTATCGTTTTTCTGAACGGTATACTTTATTCCACTTACCGGCAAAATTACTAGAGACTGACCCGGTTTGAGATTTGATTTACTGTTTAGATTATTGGCCCAGAGTATAGTATTTACTGAAACATTGTACATCTTTGCCACTTCACCCAAAGTGTCACCTTCGCGCACTACGTAAACACTAATTTTTGGTGAATATTCATTTACAAGCTGATTGGCACTAGCCAAATCAGAAGCCAATGTCTTGCCGTCTACTACCGGGATAATTTCATAGTGTTTTTCTGGAATTGGCTCAATATTAACGGCAACAATAGGCAATGGCATGGTCTGAGAATTTTTCTTATTACTATCCGGTGATTTTGCAGATACAACTTCACTTATTGCAAAGCTTCCAAAAAAAGAAGAAAGACTGGCATGGGCAGTCTTTCGAATAAAAGTAGTAGTCAAAATTATAGCTATAAAAATAAAAATCCACTTTAGGAGATAAGTAGAAACGAGTGAAATATTTATAGATTTTTTAGTAAATGATTTCATAACTAACGGTCTGAAGTGTCAATAGCTTTTGTTTCAAATAATTCTGATATCTTGAAAATTATATTGAGGAATATGGCTATAATTAGCCATATTATCTGAGTCACCCAGTGGGGACTCATAAAGGTTACCAATATGGCAATGAATGTCAATGCTTGATATACACAGATACCTTTGTTGCAATATTGTCAATTATTGTTGGATTATTTTTGATTAAAATAATTTTTAAGCTTATCCTACAACCTTTGTGCTAAACTATTTCAATGCATAACCTAAATATTGCCCAAAAAAGAGCTGTCGATACCACTGAAGGACCAGTTTTGATCGTGGCAGGGGCGGGCACTGGAAAAACCAGAGTTATCACTCAGAGAATTTTAAATATAATCAAAAGCGGTGTTGCCCCTCACAATATTCTTGCTATCACTTTTACCAACAAAGCTGCTACTGAGATGCGCGAAAGGGTACATCACCTTATGAAAGAAGACAAAGATATCAATATACCCATTTCTCTAGCAGAAAGACCTTTCATAAGCACGTTTCACTCCCTTGGAGTACACATCATTCGCGAAAACGCCAATCTTCTAAATCTTACTCGCAATTTCACAATATTTGATAGAAGTGATTCAAAAAAAGCAATCAAAGAAGCTTTGGAACAAAGCTCTCTGGATCCAAAACAATTTGACCCAAATACAATACTCAACATGATTTCACGAGCCAAAGGCGATGGAATCAACTATATCAACTATCGAGATCATGCAAAAAGTTATATGGAGGAGATTGTTTCACAAGTTTGGGAAAAATACGATGCAAAAGTTGCCAGCGAAAAAGCTCTCGACTTCGATGATTTACTTCTCAAAACTGCAAATCTTCTGGAAAAGCATTTGGAACTTAGGAAACGGTATAGCGAAATCTGGAAATATATTCATGTAGATGAGTATCAAGACACAAACCGAGTTCAATACAAGATCGTGAGACTGTTTACTGATTTTCATCACAACTTGTGTGTAGTCGGCGATGCTGACCAAAATATATACAGCTGGAGAGGTGCAACAATAGAAAATATTCTTAATTTTGAGAAAGATTATCCTGAAGCAACCGTTATTACTCTCGAAGAGAATTATCGTTCTACCAAAACTATTTTGACTGCCGCCAACAATGTTATTGAGAAAAATAAAATGAGAAAAAAGAAAACTCTTTTTACGGGTAATGAACACGGAGACAAAATATCTCTTTCTGTAAACTATACAGAAGTCGACGAAGCAAGACATATTGCTGAATCGGCCCGCAATCTGGTAGAAAATGGCACAAACCCTAGAGAAATAGCCGTATTATATCGAACAAACTTTCAATCACGAGTGATAGAAGAAGCATTTATCAAGAAAAATATCCCGTACCAAATGGTTGGAACCAGATTCTTCGAAAGAAAAGAGATAAAAGATGTATTATCATACATCAAAGCTTCATTGAACAGAGAAAGTTGGAGTGATATAGGCAGAATAATCAACGTACCGGTCCGTGGCATAGGCAAAGCAACTATTGCCAAAATAATGTCAAAAAATGAAACAGGCTTGCCTGATGCAATGAAAATTAAAGTTAATAATTTTTGGCGCCTATTGGACGATATAGCAAAAGAGACGAAAGAAAAGAAAACTTCTGAATTGGTAAAATTTGTAATCCAAGAAACAGGAATAGAAAAATCTCTTCGCGACGGGACTTCGGATGGGGAAGAAAGGTTACTTAACGTGCGTGAATTGGTTAACGTTGCAACGCAATACGATCACTTACCACCGAACGATGGTATTGAGTCATTCCTTACAAACTCTGCATTGGCAAGCGACCAAGATGATCTGACAAAAAATGAAGAAGCGGTAAAACTAATGACCATCCACGCATCGAAAGGCCTAGAATTTGAATATGTCTTTATTGCTGGCATGGAACAAGATCTATTTCCGTTCAAACATATCGGTGAAGATAAAATAGATTAAAATGAAGAGGAAGAAGAAAGAAGATTGTTTTATGTAGCTCTTACAAGAGCAAAAAAGAAAGTTTTCTTGAGCTATACGATCATCCGTAGTATATATGGGGCACAAAAGGTTAATACTCCATCAGAATTTATTGATGATATTGAAAAAACTCTTATTGAGGAGGCGGTTCCTGACAAACCAAGTGGTGCAAAAGCGTTATTTATTGATTTTTAATTTTTTTACATCGTTTCACTTGACCG
>CAZVXQ010000023.1:0-9660 GCA_964630815.1 uncultured Candidatus Saccharibacteria bacterium
GAATAGCCGTACTGGTTATAGCTTCGCCTTCTTTAGTGAGCTGAAAGTAGTATTTGGTCTTTTTATTGGTATGAGTGAGCGGTATGGCCCAAAAGATCTCATTGTTAAACTTTTTATATATAATGACCGGACGAAGATAGTCCTTACCTCCACCATCTTATTCAAAACCTATGTTAATACCAAGGGTGCACCACTAAATTTCTCATTCATGAAAAAAGGGTCGCTTCTCGATCTGATCAATCATCGATTTTTTATCATGCCATATTTGAAAGTCTTTTTTCATTGTTCAACATTATAATTTTAATCACCACATCTTCGCAAGCTTGAAATAATTCAAGCCTTATACATTAATTAATCAGGTTTAATATAATATTAGTTTCTGATTATGAAAGAGTAAAAAGGTTGTTTACGTCTTAGTCATTTGGGTCATTGTGGCCACCCCTAATCAAAAATCGAAACCAAATAAGTATCGATTGTTCGCTGATCGAGATCATAGAAATTTTGACCTCTATTGTGTAAATCGGTAGCTAACTTAATCCCAACGAAGCGCCAATGCCAGGGTTCAAAGACATAATATTTATTATCTTTTGGATACGAATTTATAAAACCGTATTTGTAGGCATTGTCGACCATCCAACGATAAGCTTCTGTTCTATCAAAACCATCTAGATTACCACCAAGCCCTGTAGTGATCATATCAACTGTGGTACCTAGTTGATGCTCGGAATATCCTTGGTCAGCAGAAAATGTATTGGCGGTACCAGATCCATAGACAACACTATAGTCACCTTTGAGAGCTCGCTGTTCGGCGAATGAACGATATGCAGATGATGTATAGAGTTTGACACCGGTCGATGAGGCGCTGTTCATCATGGTCAGGAGGTGTGGTAGTACATCCGTATGAATGAGCAGTTGTCTATTGTTGCTATATTGAAATTCGAGAGGGATCTCTGATAGGCGTGCTGGAACATAATTGTCATTTAGAAAATAAACTTTTGAATATTTTTTTAGTAATTCTGGATCAGTTTTGGCAAGTTTTTGTAAGGTATTTAAGGTGCCCGAAAGAGTGCCAACCTGACTTTTGAAACCGCCGAGTTCGGCATTGATAGCCCCAACATTCTCTCGTTCAGCTGATAAAGCGCTTGAAAGGGAATTATGAGTTTTATCAATTTTTGCTTGGAGTTCTATGGTGGTCGAAGCTAGATTTGCTCTCAAGGCGACAATATCGGTATTCAAAGTATCAATTTTAGTAGATAAAGAGTTCAGGCGTATGACAGAGTAGATAACCAATGCGACAAAGATGACTGCTACGATGGCAAATCCGATGTATAACTTTTTCTTTTGTAATTCATTTGCTTTCATGCGGTTATTATATAATATTTTAGGAAATCGTATATGAGATTGTAGACAATATTTCAATGATTGTATTTGAAATATAATGTTATAATTCAGTTGTTACTCTATTAAAATAATATATTTGATATGACAACAGTTTTTATTCTTTCAATTATTGGAGCAATAATCTCAGCAGTTATCGGTACACTTTGGTATTCGAACAAAACTCCGATGGGCCGAACCCATATGCAATTTTTGGGTTTTGATAAGCTCTCTCCTGAAGAGCAAAAGCGCAAGATCGAAGAAGCAAAGCCGATGATGAAGAAGGTCTATTCTGCTCAGATGTTATTGTCTTTTATAACTTCTTTGTGGGTCGTTTTTGTGGTCATTATGAGTATGAGAAATGGTGTTACCGCAACGGTTGCATATGTTTTTGTGCTTGCTAGTTGGTTATGTTTCGTTGTGCCTACTATTGGCACAGCTCTACTTTGGGGCAATTGTGATTCAAAGATTGTGTGGAAGAAATTCTTTTGTGATATTTCATACAATTTTGTTAATTTGCTCGTTATAGCAATTTTGGCAAGTTTGTTTGCATAGATTATCTACTAAAATTACATAAAAAAACCGGCCTTGCCAAGCAAAGCCGGTCGAGTCCTAGGGGAAGTACTGTTGCCCAGGATGATTCCAATCAAAGAAGTCATACCCGGGAAAATCTTTGCGGGGTTTGGACATGTTGCCTCTTATAGGGCCAATATGTTTACCGGGATAGATCGAGAAGATGACCACAGATAGTTGTTCCCTTCTGGAGCCACGATCAATCTCGCGTTTTGGCTCGTAAGTGACTGTGACCGTTTTGGTCAAGGGGGCTTTGATGTCTTGGTGAGCGCTCCTGACCCTCATACCAAAGGCATTCTTGTTGAGATTGAACGATTCGAGGAAACTGTCATCGATCTGGCCCAGAGGTACTGTGCTCGCCCAACCAATGTTGAAGTCAAAGTCGTACTCGAAGGTTCTGTGAACGTGCTCTTGCTGTAGAGCGTCATCTACATCATCTTTCAGGGTGTATAGGAACTCCTGATCCTTCAGAAAATCGTCTAGATTTTCCCATCTGAAGAAATTGCCGGCACACCTTATTTTACTTCCGCGAAAATTGTGCAAGCGGATATGACGTTCGGATGCTTCACGAACAATGATCGTGATCGGCAGGTTGCCGACTTTCATTGCGGTGTTAATTTTCAATGTTACTCCGTACCACGGTAATGTGGTGATAATTGTTGTACAAATGGACGATATCGTCTCCAATTAATATGTAACATCCGAGCTGTATTATGTCAACGATAAAAGATATGTTGATAAATATTAATCAAATATCAAATTAGTATTAATATTATAAAAAAATCATCCCCGCCAACCTCGGCGGGGATGTGAGTACAATTGGAGCGAGACAGCTCACTCCTTCTGCACGAAGGAAAAAAACTTGGGCGATTGCCGATCACGACTGCGGTCGTGAATGATCCTGTTCGAAACGTTGTCGTCTCGGACAATCTCATAAACAATCTGGTCGAGATCGTATATGGATATTGTGGGACGGTTCGGAGACCCTCCGTACTTGACCCGATCCCATTTCCCGTCGCTGTTGTCGTCATAGACGGAGATGGAGGGGTAGTCGATCTCGCTCTCCTTGTAAATGAACAGCGACCGAGAATATTGACCATCGTCGCTGTGCCAGTTGTCCTCTACAAGGGCACGCCATGTGCCTGAGGGAAGGATCACATCTCCCGTGTAAACCACAAGGGCGACACCGTTCGGCGGGAGGCCGTTATTGGCCTTGCCGAAGGGGTTATGGATAAAGCTTGCCACCACGAATGTTGTGACGAGAGCCACAACGCCTTGGATTAGGATTTTCATAGGGCTCTAAAAAGTAATATACAACTAAAGTAGTATATTTGTCAATATGTTGGGGATAAGTCAGACATTGCTTATTTTTAGTCCACAGGTTAATAGAAGATTGAATGATATAATCATAATGCTCGGTTTTTTTTATTAATAAATTTAAACAAAAAAATGTTAAAAAAAGTTTCAATATTTGTTATTGTTGCAGTTTTGGGTTTTGTATCAGTGTCTGAAGCTGCTACCAGTAAAGTCTATGTTTGTCACAATACTGGATCAGATACCAATCCAGTCTTTTTGATTGAAGTTTCAGAAAATGCAGTAGATTCATTGTTAGCAAAAGGTGATTTTGTTCTTCCTGAAGGACAATTAACATGCGACGGCGGTGATCCAGTTCCAGAATAGTATTTATTAAATGGATTTCGATACAAAAGACTAGCGCAAGCTAGTTTTTTGTTAAATTTATAATATAATTAATCGATGAAAAGAACTCTTTTATATGCTTTGTTATGTTTTGTAATAATAGTCCTCATAGTTGTTATTTTCCCAAAAAGAAAAATAACTAATTATCCATCGTCTGGCAATGAAATAGTTGCTTTTGGTGACAGTCTTGTGAAGGGTGTTGGATCAAGTAGTGGTGGTGATTTTGTTTCTTTATTATCTAAGAAAATTGGTCGACCTATTATTAACCTAGGTCATTCAGGAGATACCAGTTATGATGGTTTGAAAAGATTAAGTGAAATTGATCAATACAATCCACAAGTAGTTTTGGTTTTGTTTGGTGGAAATGATTATCTAAAAAAGATTCCAGTAAATGAGACTGAAATTAACTTAATAAAGATTATTCGAGATGTTCAGTTGCGAGGATCTATTGTAGTGCTATTGGGTGTTCGTGGTGGTATTTTGAACGATCCTTTTGATGAAATGTACGAAAGGGTGAGTAAGAATATGAAAACTGCTTATGTTCAAAATGTTCTTAAGGGTTTGATATTTAATAGTAACTATATGTCAGATGCCGTGCATCCCAATAATGCCGGATATGCCTTGATTGCAGAGAAGATATATCCAACATTGGAGAGAGTGTTGAGGTGATTTACATAGAATTATTGTTATGTTATTATTCTGACATGACTGCAAAAAGATATATCGCGAATACAAATATGTGCCACCAAATTGGTCTTTTGGGCTATTTTTCAGTGGATTCAAAAAACCACTATCATATTGTGACTAGTCGCGATACTTCTTTTATCTTTATCTAATTTATTTGTGAAAAATTAAGAGAAATCCCGACTGGACATAAGTCGGGATTTTTCATTTATGTTCAGTAAAACAGAACCTTAAAATAGGAGAACATCATATGTTAGAAAAGAGTACGCGTACTATCAACCAGTATTATGCATTGTCATTTATGTTTAGTGCTGGTGGCATGTCTATCATAAGTGCGATCTATGTTACATATTTGCTCAGACACGGCTTGAACCTCTTCGAGGTTAATCTTGTCAATGCAATTTTTTATGTAACACTGTTCACTTGTGAGATACCAACCGGAGCATTTGCTGATGTATTTGGTCGCAAAGCATCATTCGTTACTGCTTGTGCTCTCTTGAGCTTAAGCATGATCGTTTACGGCGTATCATCGACCTTTGCTGGCTTTGTAATGGCAGAAATGATCGGGGCTGTCGGCAACACTTTTCGAAGTGGTGCATTTCAAGCTTGGCTTGTCGATAGTTTGAAACATCAAGGGTATGAAGGCGAGTTCAATCATATCTTTGGTCGCGAGTCTATCATTAACAAAATAGGAGGAGGACTAGGGGCATTACTTGGTTCATACCTTACTTACTACAGTTCATCGTATCCTTGGTATTTTGGATGCCTTGTGATGTTTATTTGTACGATTATTTCCTCAATTACAATGAGGGAATCGTATTTTGTTCGAGCGAAACTATCATGGGCGACTGGTCTTACATCGATGCGAGATATTACAAAATCTAGTATTCGATACGGGATAAATGATAAGTCCGTCAGATTCATTCTTCTGATGAAAGGCTTCCAAATATTCGCTGTGCAATCTTTGAATATGTATTGGCAACCATATTTCAAAGAAAATGGACTATTCGAATATCAGTTAGGTTATCTGTATAACGGAATGATGATTGCTCTAGCTCTCGGATCGTATGTTGCTTCGCGATACATGATCAAGGGTCGAGAAGATTCTGTTATTGTTCTTTTACATGCAAGCGTCGGCTTGCTCATAGTTTGTTCGGTTGCTGTATCTGGGATCTGGAGTCTAACCATCTTGTTCATTCTTCATGAAGTGCCAAGAGGTTGTCTTGACCCTTATATGGACAACTACATCAACAAGCGAGTTCCATCGTCTGAGCGAGCAACAATCTTGTCTTTTTGCTCAATCGCTCACCATGTCGGTGGGGCGATTGGTTTATTGGTAAGTGGAGTTATCGCTCAGTTCTTCGGAATTGGAATTGCTTGGCTGGTATCGGGTATGTTTCTGATTGTTGTATCGTTATCAATGTTGAAGCGATAAATTCAATCTGATTACATTCTCCGAAACAAAAGATCCTCATTCGTGGGGATCTTTTTTATTGTCAAAACATTGCCCTTGACAACGCTTTCAACGTATATTAGTATTGGATTAATAATGTATAACAAGTTTGGCTCGTCAAAGGACGCAAAGACGTCTAGTGGTGCAAAAAGATCATTTGGATATAGAGGTAGTCGACCTAATTTTTCTAAAAGCGGTTTTTCAAAAAGTAATCCTGCCAAAGGAGGTTTTTCTCATGGTGGACGTGCAAATTTTTCTCGCGGACATAGTCGTGGTAATTTTGCCAAAAGAGGACCTGTTGGTGAATATCTCAATCCATCTAGATTCATCAACAAAGTTGTTGTTTCCGAAGAAGCACAAGTTTACAAGCCTGAACATGCATTTTCCGATTTTGCTATAGACCAAAGATTGAAACTTGCTATTGCAAAGAAAGGCTATACCGCACCAGCACCTATCCAAGATCGTTCAATTCCACAAATTCTCAAAGGCGTTGATATGGTAGGTATAGCAAATACTGGTACAGGTAAAACAGCATCATTTCTTATTCCACTCATCAATAAAGTTTTGCTTAAGTCTAGTGAGAAAGTATTGATTATAGTTCCTACACGCGAGCTTGCTTTGCAAATTGAACAGGAGCTCAAAAGTTTTACAATCGGAATGCAAATATATTCTGTATGTTGTGTTGGAGGCATGTCCTTAGGTAAACAACTATCTGGCTTGCGATTCAAATACAATTTTATTATTGGTACACCAGGACGACTCAAGGATCTTATCGATCGCAAAAATATTAGACCAACAGAATTCAATACAATTGTTCTAGATGAAGCTGATCGAATGCTTGATATGGGATTCGTAAATGATATGAGGCTAATTATGAATATGATGCCAAAAGAAAGACAGACTCTTTTGTTCTCTGCAACTGTTGATTCATCTATCGATGGTTTGATAAAGGAATTTTTACGAGAACCTATCAGAATATCTGTTAAGACAGGTGATACTTCAAAGAATGTCGAACAGGATGTTGTCCGCACAGCTGGTAAAGATAAGTTGGAGATCTTGCATGAACTATTACTTCAAAAGGATTTTAGTAAAGTATTAGTTTTCGGCCGTACCAAGCATGGTGTTGAAAAGCTTTCAAAGATGCTGATTGAAAAAGGTTTCAAGGCAGAGTCTATTCATGGTAATAAAAATCATTCAAAAAGACAGCAAGCTTTGAGATTATTCAAAGAGGGAAATATTCAAGTCTTGGTTGCTACCGACGTTGCTGCTCGAGGTCTCGATATTGCAGATGTCAGTCATGTAATCAATTACGAATTGCCTGCTACTTATGACGACTATGTTCATCGCATTGGCCGAACTGGTAGAGGGAATAAGAGAGGTAAGGCGCTGACTTTCATACACTAGTTTACTGAGGCGCAATCTCAGTGACTGAGGTTGCGCATCAGTAGTTATCCCCATATATTTTTGACAGGTGAACGTGCGTTCACCTATAATGTTTGCATACAAGTTGAAGCAATTAAAAACTAATCGCAATACTACTATGAGCAAACATCAAGCAATTAGAACCATAAAAAGTGAGATCAAAAGACTCAATCATGAGATTGATCTTCGGATCATAAAAGGCTTACCATACAAAGAACAAAGTCGCAGACACAAGATACTTTCTGCTCAGCTTAGTCAATTCGAACGAGCTTCAAGATCTTGGTTCTGGAGATTTGGATTTGCTTTCTAATTTATATAATTCTATACATTTTCATGTTCGAATCATACAAAAAAAAGATACTGGATTTTTATAATGATACTAGGCGAATGCCCAGTTATACCGAAATCATGAATATGGTTGGTTTCAAATCAAAAAATGCCGTATATAAACTCATAAATAAACTAGTGGACGATGGTGTATTGGAGAAGGATTCTCGTGGCAGATTATTACCGAACAAGATAGAATCAGAAATTCCACTTCTTGGTCTGGTTGAAGCTGGTATACCAACTACGATCGATGAGCAGATGACTGATATGTTGAGCTTGGATAATTATTTGATTAGAGACAAATCATCAACTTTTTTATTGGAAGTAAAGGGTGATTCTATGATAGATGCTGGTATCCAAGAAGGTGATCTTGTAGTTGCAGAACGCAAAGGTGAGCCAAAGATCGGTGATATAGTTATAGCAGAAGTTGATGGTGGCTGGACTATGAAATATTTCCGCAAGAAGGGAAGTACGGTCTACCTAGAACCTGCCAATCGCGAATACAAACCAATATTTCCTGTTCATCAGCTTCGCATTGCCGCTATTGTCCGAGGTGTGATTCGTAAGTATTAGATTTCATATACTTCATTATTTTTGAATCGTATAGAATCTCGAATTTCTTCCTTTACGTCTCCTATATTGTCTGAAATGTCTTGGCGACTTGCATCTATACGATCCTCGATCTCTCCTAAGCGAGAGTAAAGACGAGCCTCGGAGTCGAAGGTGTGTTTTTCTAATCTTTCGAAACTGCGAGCGATTGAGATTGCAATATCATCGCTATTGCGAAATATCATATGCTCAATTATTTCTATATCTTTTTGATCTAATGACATGTTTGTATGTGTTATTTATTAATATCTTTCAATATCACAATAACAAATACTCATAAAATCCTGATAAAATAATTATCAAGAAATAATAAAATATATATAAAAAAAGTATGAAGATTGTACAGAGATTGCTTATAAGCAGATGTCTGACATCTGCTTATAAGCATTAGCAATTAGAGCCTTCTGATTTCCACACCATCCTTGTTGTCCAATACTTCATATCCGCGAGCCTCTATCTCTTTTCTTAGTGCGTCTGATTTTGCCCAATCTTTTGCTTTGCGCGCATCCTCTCTAGCTTCCTTCAATGCTTCTATTTCTGGGGGGAGTGTCTCTACTTCTACTTCGGGAACGGAGTCTAGTTTCAAGCCAAGAACTTTATCGAAGTCGATAATGGTTGCTCTTTTGTCTGCTCCACTTACATCTGAATCAGCAACAAGTTCCCACAGCAAGGCGACTGCTTTTGGTAGATCAAAATCATCAGTTATGTATTTTGTGAATGCATCCTTATATTTTTCGTTTATGTTTCCACCTTTTGGAAGATTCATGACTAACTTGATAAGTCTTATTAGAGCATTCTGTGCACCCAACACTGCTTCAAAAGAGAAATTTACAGGTGAGCGATAGTGCGCAGTCAATAACCAATAGCGGTATCCAAGAGGAGAAACAGAGTTTTCAATAAGGTCATTTAGTCTATAGAAATTGCCAGCAGATTTTGCCATTTTTTCATTTGCAATATTTACAAAACCTCCATGTACCCAGTAACGGACAAAAGTTTTGCCGGTAGCACATTCTGATTGAGCTATCTCATTTGTATGGTGAGGGAATATAAGATCAATACCACCTGTGTGGATGTCTATAGTCTCACCCAAGGAATCGGTTGACATTGCTGAACATTCTATATGCCAACCTGGTCGACCTTCACCAAAAGGCGCTTGCCAACCAACTTTTCCATCATCTGCACTCTTGAATTTCCAAAGAGTGAAATCTCTGGGGTTTTCTTTGTCATAGTTGTCATTATGAATTCTCTCTTTGGAAATACTATCCAAATTAAGATCAGCAAGTTTGCCATAATCTTTGACTTTTTCTATTGCTAGGTAGACTCCATCATCTGCTTTGTATGCAAAACCTTTTTCGAGTAATACAGAGATCATTCTTATCATTTGCTCAATGTGTTCGGTGGCGCGAATAAGGTGGTGTGGTTTTTTTATATTTAGCGCTTCAATTTCATCCAAAAATAACTTTTCATATTTTCGAGTAAATTCAGTTAATGTTTGTTTTGCTTCTACGCTACCTTTG
>CAZVXQ010000024.1:0-9007 GCA_964630815.1 uncultured Candidatus Saccharibacteria bacterium
GTCGAAGTCAATACGGAAACAAGCGCCCAAAGGCCGTAAAATCTTAAAAATTAAATTAAGATCTCAAATCTTTAAACACAATCTATAATTTATGTCAGATTTTAGATTACAAATTTAAGATTTAAGATTGAAAAACATGCGAAGAAAATTAAACATAAAGAGAGTTTTGAAACCAGATGTAACTTATGCTTCTTTGAAATTATCAAAGTTTGCAAATTACATTATGGAATCAGGTAAGAAGAACATAGCTAGAGCTATTGTTTCTGATTGTATGAATGCAATAAAAGAGAAGGCAAAAGTAGAAAATTCTCTCGAGGTTTTTGAAACAGCTCTAAAGAATACAACACCAGCTATGGAAGTTCGCTCACGACGTGTTGGTGGTGCAAACTATCAGGTTCCTCGTGAAGTTCGACCAGAGCGTAAGCAAGCATTGTCAATGAAATGGATCATAGAGGCAGCTCGAAACAAGAAGGGTGCTCCTATCCATCTCAAACTTGCAGATGAGATTATTGCTGCATCAAAGAATGAAGGTGAGGCAGTTAAGAAGCGTGAAAATGTCCACAAGATGGCCGAAGCAAATAAGGCCTTCGCTCACTTTGCGTGGTAGGTTGCAATCTTAAATCTAAAATCTTAAATCTAAAATCTTGACGCAATGATTACGAAGAAAGAATTAGATAAGAGATTGTATAGATACGCAGTAGATATAGTTAGGTGTGTTGATAGTTTCTCAAAAGATGTATCTTCACAAGTTATAGCAAAGCAATTAATTAGGAGTGGTACATCTGTCGTGGCAAATGTGGTAGAGGCTAAGGGCGCCAGTTCTAAGAAAGATTACATAAATTTTTATCTGCATAGTCTAAAATCTGCAAATGAATCAAAATTATGGATAGGACTAGCTCGAGATACTGGTAAATTTGAAAAAAGTAAATCAAATTTGTTATTAAAAGAGACCAAGGAGATAGCAAATATATTGGGGGCAAGTATAATTACAATGAAGAAAAATATTATTAGATAAATTTAAGATTTTAGATTTAAATTTTAAGATTAAAAACATGAACCGCGATTATCCACTAGAACGTATGCGCAACTTCGGTGTCATTGCTCACATTGATGCCGGCAAAACAACAACTTCAGAACGTATTTTGTATTACACTGGTATGACCCACAAAATAGGTGAAGTTCATGAAGGTGATACTGTCACTGACTGGATGGAGCAGGAGAGGGAGCGAGGTATTACCATTACGGCAGCTGCCATCACTTGTTTTTGGAATCCAACATACATGCCAAAGACAGATTTATCCAAGAAAGTCCGATTTAACGTTATTGATACTCCAGGACATATCGACTTTACCGTTGAGGTTAAGCGTTCTCTCCGAGTCCTAGACGGAGCAGTAGTGGTGTTCGACGGTGTTGCCGGAGTAGAACCACAATCCGAGACAAACTGGCGTTATGCTGACGATGGTAAAGTGCCACGTCTTTGTTTCATAAATAAGATGGACCGTATGGGCGCCTCTTTCGAAAGATCATACAAATCTATTTTGGAAAGATTGAATAAGCATGCTGTAAGATTTCAGATTCCAATAGGTCTTGAGGGTGAACACAAGGGAGTTGTGGATCTCCTCACTATGAAAGGTTATGTTTTCGAAGGAGAAATGGGTGATAAAATAATCGAAGTACCGATTCCTGAGGAGTTAATGGCTGATGCAAAGAAATATCATGCAGAATTGGTAGAAAAAATTGTCGAAAATGAAGAAAGTGCAATGACCGCATATCTTGAAGGAAAAGAAATTGCGGTTGACGAGCTCAAGAAAATTGCTCGCAAAGCAGTAATTGCAAACAAACTATTCCCAGTTTTCACAGGTTCAGCACTAAAGAATATCGGTGTTCAGTTGGTACTTGATGCGGTTGTTGATTATCTTCCATCTCCTCTAGACATCGAATCAGTAAAAGGTATCAATCCAAATACGGGTGAGGAAGTAGTAAGACATCCATCAGATACAGATCCTTTCTGTGCTCTTGCTTTCAAGCTACAAAACGATCCATTCGTTGGCCAGCTTACATTCTTCCGTGTTTATTCTGGAACAATTGAAGCGGGTACATATATATACAATGCAACAACTGGCAAGAAAGAGCGTTTGGGACGTATCGTTAGGTTGCAAGCTGATAAGCGTGAAGAAGTAAAGAAAGTTTTTGCTGGTGAAATTGCCGCCGCTGTTGGTCTCAAAGATGCATTAACATCTCATACTTTCTGCGATGAGAACAATCCAATCGTTCTTGAACAGATTAAGTTTATGGAACCAGTCATTTCTCTCCGTATTGAACCAAAGACAAAAGGTGATCAGGAAAAAATGGGTCTTGCACTTCGCAAATTGGCAAATGAAGATCCTACTTTCCGTATTTCTTCAAATCCAGAAACAGGCGAGACCATTATCTCTGGTATGGGTGAATTACACCTAGAAATCATGGTAGATCGTATGAAGCGTGAGTTTAGTGTAGAAGCAAATGTTGGCGAACCTCAGGTGGCATATCGAGAGACTATCCAATCTCAAGCAGAGGCAGAAAACAAATACATCAAGCAAACAGGAGGTAAAGGTCAATACGGTCACGTTCGTATTACTTTGAAACCTATGGAACCATGGCCAGAAGGTGAGAAGATGCCAAAAACTGTTCATCGTTATGATGATTTTGAATTTATTAACTCAATCAAGGGTGGTGTTATTCCTAATGAGTTTATTCCAGCAGTAGAAAAAGGTGTTCACGAGGCTATGGATCGTGGTATTGTTGCAGGTTACAAGATGGTAAATGTTTCTTGTGAACTTACATTCGGTTCATACCACGATGTTGACTCATCAGAAATAGCCTACAAGATTGCCGCTTCTCAGGCTTTCCAGGATGCAGCCAAGAGAGCAAAACCTGTTATTCTAGAGCCTATAATGAAGCTTGAGGTGGTTTGTCCAGAAAAATACATCGGTGATGTAAACGGTTCTATCGCTTCCAAGCGCGGTCTTATCGAGGGACAAAATCAAAAAGGCCAAAATGTCTCGATTATTGCAAAAGTTCCGCTATCAGAAATGTTCGGATACACAACTCAGCTCCGTTCCATGACATCAGGACAGGGTAGCGCAATGATGGAATTCGATCATTATGATGTGGTGCCAGCAAATGTGGCGGAGACAATCAAAGAAAAGAGGAAATAAGATTTCGTAAGGTGAGACCAAGATAGAGATACTAAAGAAAAACAACCGACAAAGCGGTTGTTTTTCTGTTCAAGATCTGCAAAAGCTGGTCTTGAAGGTTTAACGGGAACCCTGTCTTAGCATTGGAATTAGTATAGTATATATCAAATAGGAGGTCAACTACACAAGTTAATGAAAGTATTATTTATTGTATTGGTGGACCATACGGGAGTCGAACCCGTTGAACCCTGGTTGCTAAGACAGAGTCGACACCGTGTCTATGGCCCACAGAAGATTTGCATCTTCTGGTGCAGATAATATCAAATCGAGATAAAATCCTGATAAAATAATGTTCAAATAAGAGTGAATTTTTCATTTTGCAAAATAATACACATAAAAATACTATTGTATTTGATGGGGTGGTGGTAAACTTACATTAGTAAATTTGCTACTTTTTATTATTTATAAATTATTTTATGAGAAAAGCTCAAATTGTGTCGTTCTTGTTCGTTTTGATGTTTATTTTAATCGCAGGCGTTGTGGGGGTAAATCAGGCAAATGCGGTGGTTTGTCCAGCTGGCTTTGTTTGTACACCAGTCAGTCAAACAACCGTTGCTTGTCCGGCAGGTTTTATTTGCGAGCCGGTTAAATCAACTCCAATTGTAATTACAGGTTTGACTTATAAAAAAGAGGATGGTTCTGAACTAAAATGGTGTTACAGTTTAACAAAAAATCTTGGTGAACTTGATGGTGCACCTGGTTATGAAAGCACGGGCGCAGATGTTGTTGCTCTGCAATCTCAGTTGATCGGTTTGGGCTACGATATTCCAAGTGTCAGTTCTGGTGGTAGCGCAAGAGGTCAGTTTGATGATGATACAAGATATGCAGTGATGAGATATCAGGTTAGCAAGGGTATACCGTCAACTGGTTACGTTGGTCCTTTGACAAGGGCAAGTTTAAATGCTCTATGTAATGTAAAGAGTTCTGTTGGCAGTAATGAATATGGTTTTTGGACAAAAGCTTATTATAGTAATGGTAAGTTAAATATTGGTTGGACTAATAGTTCTTTGAATTTTGATTCTTATCAAATAGTTCTCGGTAATTCATTCCTAAATAAAGAAGTTCAACTAGTTGCGAATTTTGCAAAAACTCAAACAAGTTATGTTGCAAATATTCCAACGGAGTTTGCGGATTTTGTTAAATTAAATAGTAAAGGGCAAGATTCCTTTTATGTAAAGGTTAATACCATCAAATCCGATTCAGTCGGTGGTTACACTGTATCCACTGCAAAAAGTGAACTATTTACAATAAGCCCAGGAACATCACCTAGTCCTACACCATCAATGGGTGCAACAAGTATTAAGGTTTTGAGTCCAAATGGTGGTGAAAGTTATGTTTCTGGAAGTTCATATAATATAAAATGGTATGATGATGAAGATGCGGGTAATAAAGATATATATCTAATTAGTTCAAGTGGTCAGATTACTGTCTTGGTAAAAAAAATCTTTGCTAGGTCTTCAGGAATAGATGGTACATATTCTTATTTGTGGAAAGTCACTGATCAGATAGGTTCTGATAAGTATAGAGTAAAAATATGTAAATCTGATACAAGTATTTGTGATATAAGTGATAACTTGTTCCAAATTAGTGTCTGTCCAACTGGTTACAAATGTAATTTTTCGGTTACATCTCCAACTCAAACACCCTCACCAACTCAAACTCCCGCTCAACCTTCTATCTCATTCACATACCCACGATATTCTGAGACCTGGTATCAAGGGGAAACAAAAAACGTTTCTTGGACATACAATAATTTTGACTCATCGTCATCTGGTGAAAAATACGTTGAATTGCAGTTGGTACCACAAGATGGTCGTGATCCTGTAGTTTTGGGTACATATACTGCTCCATACGGATATCAGCCACTAAAGATATACGCCAAAACTTCAACCGGTCGTGATGCATGGTTGCCTGGTGAATACAAATTGAGATTGGTATGTAGAGCTACAAACACAGAAGGTTTCAAAAATTGTCGCACTGATGTTTCTGGTTATATTACAGTCAAAGTTCCAATGCCGAGCCCAACATCATCTCCTGTTTCAGTAAATCCAAATAATGATCTAAATGCGGCTATTTGGTCAGCGGTTGAGGAATATAATAGGGGGAGGTAGGTAATATTAATCAAATATATAATATGAAAAAGATTAGTTTTTGGTCTTTGTTGTTATTAGTAATCATTTTAGTTCTTTCAACATCATCTGTTAGTGCACAAGTTAAACCATCGGTTAATATCGTTCTCCGAAGCCTTGAAGGAAGAGAAGGAAGATTGTCTTCTGACTTTACTGGTACAAGAGGTTATCTATTGGCCTCAACAAGTGATCTAGCTCTTACTTACGGGTATAAAGTTCTTGTCTCTTGTCCTCCTGGTCTGAAGGTTCAGGTAACAAATGGAATTTGTAATAAAGAGACTTTCTTAACTTCAATTCAAAGTTATACAAGTAGTATAAGAATTGTAAATGATGATATAGCAACATCTTCAATTTCTTATGTTATTAAAGCCATCAAGTATGATGGTAAAGAATATGCTAGTTCAAGTGCAACCATAGTGGTGCCTTCAGTACCAACTAACTCTAACCCGCAAATAAAGTTGTCTGTAAGTAATCTCAAAGCTTCACAATATACAGGTACATCATCGAATGTTGAATTTGACTTGAGTCTACAAACTGCTTTACCTCACAAACAGTGGCGTTTGTGGAATTTTTGTGACGCTGATTCATTAAATAGGATAATATATGAAGTTGTTCATGATTCTAATGAAGCTCCAGCATCTTACACAGATTCTTGTTACACAGGTCCAACTAATGCAAATCCAGATGTTGAATATGATTCAACTGATTCCATAGTAAAACTTCACTATAAGATTGCAACAAAAAATATAGATCAGCGCTTTGTGATTAAGGCGTCTCTCGCTGATGAGTTCGGTAGAGATCTTCGTCAATATGGTTTTGGCCAGGTATCTTTAAGATTAGATCAGGGATTGATTTCTGATCCTAGTATTCTAAATAATTCTAGTAGCACAGATTGTTTCAGATTTTCAACAAATCTAACATCCGGAAGTATTGGACCAGATGTTATAGCATTGCAAGAATATCTAATTGCTAAAGGTTTTGACTTACCATTTTTGCGATCTGGAGGATCGACAAAGGGGAATTTTGACAGAGAAACAAAGGATGCTGTTATTGCATATCAAAAAAGTATTGGAGTAGAACCTACTGGTTACGTTGGTCCTTTGACTAGAGCTTATCTTAATGCAAATTCCTGTATTATTTTAGGAAATGTCTCTGTTAGTAATATTGCAGTAACTAAAAATGATCCGATAAAGTTAAATAATAATGATTTGGTTTATCCGGTTTCCTTCAATTTTACTTTGAATAATATGAAAGATGCTGCGATTTACATTCCAAAGAATGTCAGCAATTTCATTCGACTCAATGAAAAAGATAAACCATCAGATGTTAAAATTGATTCAATTGTAACTTTGCCATCGATTATTTCTGGTGATTCGGATAAAGTTGTAGTTATTCCAGCTGGTTCATCTCGTAAGTTTACGATAAATTTTGTTCTGAAGAACTCAATTAATGATGGAAGTGTATTGCCAAAAGTTGTTAAAATCGTCGGATTATCTTATTCTGACTCATTAAATAGTCAAAATTATAGGGTTATAGAAAACGGTCTTGAAAATCTCTCTGTATCCATAGTTATGACTAGTACAACTACACCATCAGTACCATCATTTATCGTTCTTGAACCATTAGGTCAGGTAACGTTCAATTTCGGCTCAAAGATCCCAGTTGTATGGAAAGCAGATAATATTAATGTTGATTACTACTATGCTCTTCTCGAAAATACTGCACTCAAGGACTTTGGTGTTGTTATAACTCCAAATCTCTCTCCTGCAACAACTAGTGCAAGTTTTGTCTTTAATTCAAATATTCTTAATGCTTTTCTTGCTAATGGCGGAGGTTTAAACGAAATGCAACTTAAGAATGGTTATTATGTTCGTGTTATTGGTATGAAACGTGGAATATTTTGGAATAGTGTTGCGGTAAATAGTAAAAGTGGAGTGTTTTCTGTTTCAACAAGAGAAAGTTCAAGGGGTATAACTGTTAGTAATACGCAAGCTCGTATGAACAATCCTGTAATATCTGGTAATGTGGCTATTGCATATCCAGTAAACTTTATATTTACAGTTAATAATTATTCAAATGATCCGATTTATCTATCAAAAGATCCAAAATATGTCACTCACATAGAGTATAACTCTCAAACACCGAGTGATGTAAGGTTTAATAGTATATCGACTCCGATAGGTCTCATTTCTGGAGATAACAATAAATCTTATATAGTACCAGTTGGAACATCTCGTTCATTTAATGTATCTGCTGTACTCAGAAATTACAGCGGTGTAACAGAACAGAGAATCGTAAAAGTTATAGAGATTCAATACTTAACAAGCGCAGATTCTCGATCGTACAGTATTATTAGAGAAGGTTTGGAAAATTTGAAAGTATATCCAATGATGGATGGAGTAGCTACAACTACTGTCGCTACAACCACTGTCGCAACAACCACTTCGCCAAGTACTGGTACTTCTACGAGTTCAATAAATTCAGGTAAAAAACTCGGTAGTCTAGTCGCAAGTAATGCAAATGCTAGATTGGGCAGTGCCATTTATAAGAATAATGAAATTTATGCCTACAATTTCACAATGACTGTAAAGTTAAGTAATGTAGGTGATGGCCCAGTATATATCAGAAATAAAAATGATGGCACCGATACCTATGCATTAATTAATCCAAGTACTGCATCTGTTAAATATGTTAGAGATGTGTCACCAGCTCTACTTTCAGGAGATACAAATAATGCGTTAATAATTCCTGCAGGCAGTTCCAGGATGGTGACTTATCAGGGTACAATAACGAATTTTGGAGCACCATCGTTAATAGTTTATTCAATAACGGGTATTAGATATGGTACTTCAACTGCTAGTTTAGACAATACGTTGTCCGTTGGATTGGAATCTATGAAAATAAACTCGACAATTGGTGTTAGTAAAGCTGCTACTCCTGTAGCAACTGCAGTACCGGTATATACTACAAGTCCTGCGATTACTACATCACCTAGACCAACAAGCTCAGTTACTCCAACACCATCATTATATAATTCACCAAGCCCAACACCGTATTATTCTCCAACACCAGTTCCTACTTCGACTTATTATCCAAGTTCAACACCTGTACCTACTACAACATATTCGCCAACACCTGTTCCAACTGTATCCACTACACCCACTCCAACAATAAGTACAAATCCTAGTCCGACGGTTACTAGTACTCCTACACCAAGCGTAACACCCGCTTATTCTCCGACTCCAACAAGTACCCCAACTCCATCAACTAGTAGTTCTCCACGAAGTTCAACATCGCCTAGTCCATCAACAAGTCCAATTTCTGGCGATTTTGGCAAAATAAGTCAGGCTTCTGTCTGGACTTCCATACTGGATATCATTTTTGGAAATAATTAATAGGTAATAAATCAATCTCAAAAAACTCCCGATCGGGAGTTTTTTGTTTGTTTGTCAAATAGTGAAGGGAAAGTTGCTTGATTAATAATAAATTTGCTTAATTCCTGTCATTATGTTAACTTAATAACCAAGCGCATTAGGCGTTTTTATTAACTATTAACAATTTATCTTTGGCTCTCGCTGTATGGTCTGTTCCATAAAACCTTGATAAATAAGGAAAAAAGGAACATCACGCCCATGCAATGCG
>CAZVXQ010000024.1:9017-9607 GCA_964630815.1 uncultured Candidatus Saccharibacteria bacterium
CAGGAGAATTTAATCGTACGAAGCCACACGTTAATGTCGGTACAATCGGCCACATTGACCACGGTAAGTCTACTTTGACAGCAGCTCTTTTGGCAGTTCAATCCAAAAAAGGCCTCGCAAATGTCAAAGCTTATTCAGATATTACAAAAGGAGGAACAGTTCGTGATGCAACAAAGACTGTTACAATTTCTTTGTCGCACGTAGAATACGAGTCAGCAACACGTCACTACGCACACATCGACTGTCCAGGTCACGCAGACTTTATTAAGAACATGATTACTGGTGCCGCTCAGATGGACGGTGCTATTCTCGTTGTGTCTGCTACAGATGGTGTTATGCCACAGACACGTGAGCACGTTCTATTGGCCTACCAAGTTGGTGTTCCAAAGATTGTTGTCTTTTTGAACAAATGTGATCTAGTACCAGAGACAGACCTTATCGATCTAGTCGAAGAGGAGGTGCGTGAACTTCTTACAAAGAACAAATTTGATGGTAAGAACACTCCAGTTATTCGCGGTTCAGCATCAAACGCTCTAAACGGTGATGCAGAATGGTCAAAGAAGATCGATGAGCTCATGAATGCTCTCGAT
>CAZVXQ010000025.1:0-849 GCA_964630815.1 uncultured Candidatus Saccharibacteria bacterium
CCAAAGGAGTTGTTCTTAAGTCCTCCAAAGTGATAGGTAACAATTGGGGAGAATTAAAATAATGCTATATATTTTTTACGGTACTGATAATAAAAAAATAACAGATAAAGCTAGGATTCTGGTTGATTCGTTGCGTGCAAAAAAACCAGATGCTTCGTTTGTGGAAATAAACAGTGATAATTGGAACTCGTCTATTATCGAAGAACATGTTGGTGGTCAGGGATTATTCTCCAATAAATATATAGTCTATATAAATAGAGTAGGTAATGAAGAAGAGAAGGTAGATAAAATGATAGAGATGATGGGTGTAATGAAAGAGTCTTCAAATATTTTTATAATTAGTGAAGGTAAGGCTGGTGTCAGTCTCAAAAAAGCTTTTGATAAATATGGTGATAAGGTGGTGGTCTTTGATGAAGCAGAAAAAGTTGTCAAAAAAGAGTTCAATATTTTTGCTTTGGCTGATGCGATAGGGAATAGAGATAAGTTCCGAGCGTGGTCTATATATAGAGAGGCTGTTGCAAGCGGGCTTGAATCAGAAAGCATTTTAGGTACGATCTTTTGGCAATTGAAGTCGATGGTGCTGGCTCGTGACGCCAAGACTGCTGGTGACGCAGGACTTAATCCATTTGTATTTTCAAAAGCCAAGAAGGGTTGCAGTTTGTACAAGGTAGGTGAGCTCAACAAACTATTGGAACAGACTATAGTTTTGTATCACGATGGTCATCGTGGTTTGGTTGATTTGGAATTGGGAATAGAGAGGCTGATGTTGAGGTTGTAATTACAGAGGTGTCACCTCTGTAATTATATATAATCATAAACTTGCGATAGTACAATTTTATGGTATTGTTT
>CAZVXQ010000025.1:859-8708 GCA_964630815.1 uncultured Candidatus Saccharibacteria bacterium
AGAGCAACTCCCTTTTAAGGAGTGGGTCGTTGGTTCGAATCCAACTGGGCGCACAGTAAATATGTTACCTGGGTGGGTCAAGTTATTCGAATCCAACTGGGCGCACCGAATGAGCGGAGAAAATTTTCGGATTTTATATCTCATAACATATATGAAAAAATATTCTAAATCAATAATTACTTCATTCGCAATTGTTTTATTAGCCGGCGGTGGTTTATTTTATTGGATAGGTAAATATGATAATAAAACAAACAAAGATCGAATAGTCATAGATCCAGAAAGCGGTCAGTTTATGTTGAATGATGAGTTGGTTATCTTGAATTCTGATGCAGATATAAATGCTGTTATAAAAAAGTACAACGGAATTATTACTTTTTCTGTTCCAGAGACAAGTACCTACCAAGTAAGGTTTCCAGTTTCCAGTTACGGCGAATTGAGTGACATAAAAGATCGTTTAAATAATGAAAATAAAGGAAAATTATCTGCTAGTTATGTCTTATTAATAATGCCACCTAACCCAGGAGAACCGCAATAAATCACGGTTGACAACCGCATTATCCTTTGTGTAGTCTCAATATAGATGCGCGAATAGTACGTTGTCATTGATAACGGTTCCGCATCACAATAAAGTGTACGAAAGGCCTTGCGATGAAATGCGCAACCCCTCGTCAGATTGGATGGATCGAAAAGTTGGTTCGGCAGAAAAAGCTCACGACCGAGCGTCTGCAGGAGCTTCGGGAATCTGGTTTTCTCGACATGCTATTCGAATCGGCTCAGGGTAATCTGGAAGCCCTCAATCCTTTTGAGCTTGCCAGGGCTTTAGGCCACGATAGGGACTATGTTCCTTGGGGGCCGAGAATCACGCTCGATGTGTCTCAGGACTTTCCTCTTACCCTTGGTGAGAGTAGGCTCGATAGTAGCTTTCGGCATATCGAGGAGACTGCGGAATTGGTAGATTGTATTTGTCCTCGAAAATCCAAGGTCAGATTTTTGGCGGTGAATGGTGGCGGATTTGACGGCAGTCTGGATGTTCTGGAGCGTCACAGTATCCGTCCGTGCAACCGTTTTGAGCTCTTGGCCCTAGCACGAGATGTGCCTCGATTGAACACAAGGATTGCGAGACTTCGGATGCATGCTCCTGGTACGTGTTTCAATCCTGATGCTGCTCCCCATAAGAGGGAATATCCTTTTATTTATTACTACGAAGGATGTGTGTTGGAATTTGGTCGTGTTAGTGGTGATGGTGTTGTTACGAATGGGGGGTATAGAGGGTTTTATCGGGACCTCTTCCTCTGCTCGTTCGGCAGCTGATCGAGATTTTTTGTTTTGCGCATCGCCAGGCTTCGGTCTGGCGATTTTTCTATGAGCATATTTGTAATAAAATTACAAAAGCTTTTTCTCCTTATTTATTCTATAATTATCTTATATTAATAATTTTCATTAACATGTTTCTATTTTGGATAGCTATAATTGTGCTTTTCATTATTACTCTTAGGAATAGTGGTCGCATCGCTACACTCGAACAAAAAGTAAACGGCAAAGTAGAAATGCCATCAAAGGTAAAGCAGGGTGTATCGTCTGATTCGGCAACGGCACCATTGCAAGCCACTTCTCAATCTGCAAATTCAGCAACTTCTTCTTCTACATCCAATCCAGCGCCCGCTTCGGTTTCGGCTGGTTCAGAGAAACCGTTGGAAGTTTCTAAACATGATGAAGAATCATCAGGACGGGTCTTGGGAAGGTTGGGTATTGGTGCTGTACTCATCGGCGTTGCCTTTTTCTTGAAATATGCATTTGAAAATAACTGGATCGGTCCATCTGGAAGGGTAATGATTGGAGTCTTTTTTGGTGTTGCATTTCTTGTTGTTGGTCAGATGTTAAGGACAAAGTACCTCAAGTATTCAGATCTAATTATGGGAGGTGGTAGTGCCATCTTATACTTGTCTTTCTTCTCAGCGTATTCTTTCTACGAACTCATTAGTGCTCCTGTTGCTGGAATATTAATGTTAATTGTAACGGCCCTTACTCTCGCTATTAGTGTAGTAAATGCAACAGTTACACTTTCTTTTGTTGGAGTGGTGGGTGCTTTCGTTACTCCTTTCCTCGTTGGTTATGTTGGTGATAATATGCTTTCGCTTTTTGTCTATCTTTCGATCATAAATGCAGGTGTTCTTGCTATTTCATTCTTTAAGAAGTGGCCAAAACTAAATGTGGCAACTTTTGTTGGTACTGCTATCAATTTCTTGTCTTGGTATGGTATGTATTTCCGAGAAAATCAGTTGGCTGCCACTTTAACCTTCTGCTTTGTAACTTTTGTTATTTTCTTAATAGCTAATGTTGCAAGATCTTTGGTTGCTGGTACAAAAAGTGATCAGGCGGACTTCTTCCTTATTGGAGCCAATGCTTTTGCCTTGGCGGTTATGGGTTTTACACTTCTAAATCCAAACCACCACTCTGTTCTTGGTTTTGCTTCGGTTTTTGTTGCAATTATATATATGGTCTTTGCTTTTATGGTCAACAAATCGAATCCTCAAGATAAAGCTCTCAATATCTTCTTGCCAGGCTTGGCTGTAACTTTCTTGTCACTAGCTGTACCTTTGCAATTTGATGGACCTTGGATTGCTGTTGCTTGGTTGATAGAATCAGTCGCGCTTTATTACATTGCTTCTATTATTAGTAATAGAGGCTTTCAGGTTATGGGAGTTGTAGTTTACAGTATTGGCCTTTTGGATTTGATAATTTGGATCGGTGACAATTATCGAGTAACAAAATTTGTGCCAATATTTAATACCGCATTTGTGGTAACTGTTTTGGCAGTTATTGTTGCTTATGTTATCGCTTTCTTTTACAAGAGGTATGGTAGTACAACGATTGAAATTCAAAAGCGAGGAATTATGGTTTTCGTCGTCATTGCAAACATTCTTACTGTTTATGCGCTGACTTCGCAGATTACACAATATTATAGTCAAAAGAGAAATGTGGCCTCTGAAATTTATCAAAATCAACGAAATCAGGATCAGATGTATAACTCTGGTTATGATAATTCCAACACAAGATCAAATGCTTACTCGACTTACTATGAACAATTGGATAGTTTGAGAAATCGTTCAAATACATGGGTTTCCATCTTGTGGACACTGTATGCGGCAGTTTTGACGGCAATTGGTTTTGCAAAGAGAATTTCAAGCATTAGAAGACTTGGTCTTGCATTGTTCCTAATTACTGCTATAAAGGTTTTGTTTGATGTTTGGAGTTTGGGTCAATTGTATAGAATAATATCTTTCATTGTATTTGGCCTAATCGCTCTTACAGCTTCGTTTGCTTATGCAAAATATAAAGACAGACTTAAGGATGTTGTCTAAATTATTTATAAAATTATGAACAAAAACGCACTTAAAATATTAGCTTTAGTTGTTGTTGTTGGTATGGTGCTCGGACAATCAATCGTATCAGCGTCCTTTGATAAGAAGGACTGGCAGTACGAAAGGGTGGTTGATAAGGGAAATATTTCTGGAATGGTAAAGATTAAGTTGCCAAATGATATTTCTTGGATCACTGAAAATTTCAGAGATTTGCGAGTAGTTGATGATTTGGGAGTAGAGACACCTTTTGTTTTAACAAATGATATTAGACCGACTCCTTCGTTGGGATCGGCAAGTATAATAAATTCCGTCACTTCCAATGATGGTTCTACAAAATTTGTAGTAGATACTGGACGTGGTGGCGTTGTTCGAACAAGTTTATTTATCGAAACCAACAAACCAAATTATCGCAGACAGGTTAGTTTGTATTCATCAGATAATCCACTTGCTTTGGATGATTCGAGATGGTCGTTAGTATCCAAAGAGGGTTATGTCTTTTCTTTTACTGATCCTGCAACAGGACAAAGTCAGGGTAAAAATTCAATAGATTTTTCTTCAAATACATCTAGATATTTTAAGGTTGTAATAAGTAATGGAGAAGAAGGTCCAGTGGTTGCAAATGATGTTAAGGTATATGGTGATATTGATGTCGTTACACCTCGATATTCGACTGAAGTACCGGTTAGTGTATACAATAATCCCAATAGGAAAACCACAGAATTAACAATTGATCTTGGTAGATCTGGAGTCTATAGTGATTCGATATCGATCTCATCCAAAGATACCAATTATACAAGAAGGGTAATTGTCGAAGCTTCAAATAGTTCCTCGACCGACAATTCTTGGTCATATGTTGGACAGGGATATATTTCAAGTGTTAGGACTTCATTGTACAAAGGATCTTCAAATATAATAAATTATGGATCCAATACAGCTATACGCTCTAGGTTCATAAGATTATCTATTGTTAATGACGACAATCCCGTCATTTCTATTGATCCGAAAGTTGTTGTTTCTGGTCCAGTTTTTGAATTGGTATTTGATGCAAAACCAGGTAGAAATTACAAAGTCTATTACGGTAACCCGTCAGCACAAAAACCACAATATGATATTTCAAATCTTGCTTCGTACATTGAAACAGCAAAATTGCCAGTCTTGGGTCTAGGTTCTGAAACCAAAAACAGCTCTTATGTCGAACCCGCAGGTCCGGTTGTACCATTTACCGAAGCGAATAAGTGGTTGCTCAATACTTTCCTTGTAATTATTGTTCTTGTAATTGCTATTGGTATTGGTTTGTACTTAAAAAAATATTTGTCCAATAATAAGCATTCGGATTTTCCATCTGATAATATCAAACCTGAAGATCAGACGGGACAGATTGGTGGTGTAGGACAAAATGAAAAAGGAAACAATTTTGTTTCAACCAACAGGAATTTATAAGATAATTTTGTAGAATTGATTAGATCGGCAAATCAAAAGCCAAGAATCCTGGACCGGTAAGTAAAAGAGAAATAGCCAAAATAAGAACTATAAAATAGTAGTTTATACCATCGCTGAAAAAAGCTTTGTTGCGTATTTTTGTGACGAGTCTTATAAGAAGATCTATAACAATTATTGATACGGCGACCTGAGTAAATAAACCGACAATGATAAACACTGATGTTATACCTTCGATGAGACTAATCAGCTTGGTTTTTGGTGTTGAGAACAGATCTGGTTTTGTAAATGTTTTGTAGGTCCAGAAAAGCAAAATAAAACCTAGAGTTAGACGGATAATTAAAGGCGAGAATGATTGAAATGATAACAGTGACGGAAATACTGAAAGCATGTTGATATTGTTATTTGTATGTGACTATTATATGGTATTTTATAAATTATGAAAGATATCGTCCTTGTGCTCGATAATATCCGCAGTGTCCACAATGTTGGGTCTATTTTCCGTACCGCAGAAACGGCTGGTGTGAGTAAGATCTATTGTCTTGGTACAACACCGACACCGCTCGACCGTTTTTCCCAAAAAAGAAAAGATTTTGCCAAGGTGGCTCTTGGTGCTGAAGATTTGGTATCGTGGGAATATTTAGAAAATGGAGTGGCTATTGTCCGTAAACTCAAGAAAGATGGTTTTCAAATTTTAGCTTTGGAACAGGATCAACATTCTATTAATTATAAAAGAATAAAATTAGGCAAAAAGATTGCTCTTATTGTGGGAAATGAAGTGGGTGGTGTCTCAAAATCTCTCTTCAAACTCGTCGATCAAATAGCCGAGATACCTATGAAAGGGAAGAAAGAATCTCTCAATGTGTCTGTTGCAACAGGGATTATGTTGTTTGAAATTATTTAATCAGATGGAAACACAAAAATGTATTGTATTGACAATGTACATACATCGTATATACTAGTAGGTATGGCATCAAAAAGTACAACAATCAATGTTCGAATAGATAAAGCAACAAAAAATGCTGTACAGAAAATCGTTGAAGATTTGGGGTTGGATCTTTCTACGGCAATAAAAACTTTCTTCAAAAAAATTATTCAGACCCAGTCTATTCCTTTTACTCTAGAGAAGGGTGGGCGAATGAATGATCCTCGTTACCTCGCAGAACTAAAAGACGATATTGCTTGGTCAAAAAAACATAGCAAAAAATATGCTTCTGCAAGGGAGGCTATATCTGATATACTCGCTGAGTGAAATTTCAATTAGTTTTTTCTAGGGCATTCAAAAAGTCTTTCAAAAAAATTAGGAGGTCAGCCACTTTTGATTCTGAGAAATTTGAGTTTGTGCTAAATGGGCTTATGTCTGGAATCGAATTGCCTTCGCAGTATCGAGATCATGAATTGCAGGGTAAATATTCAAACTACAGAGAATGTCATATAAAGCCAGATCTGCTATTGATCTATGAAATAGATAGAGATTTTGGATTAATTACGATTATTGAGATTGGATCACACTCTCAGTTGTTTGGTTAATACAGAGAGATTTACTTTTGATGCACATCACAATAATGTGTTGCTCTTCCTCCAACAACAATTCTGCAGATCTTGCCCTTACAGCCTTTTTGCGAGCACTTTTCACCGGTGCGCTGGTAGGCACGATGTTCTTCTTGAAAATTACCTTTTGTGCCAGAAATGTTGCGATAATCAGACATAGAGTCACCACCTAGGTCTATACCTTGCGATAGGGTTAGTCGGATAGCTTTGAATAGTTGATGTAATTTTTTCTTTGAAACGTCAGAGACTTTGCTTGTTGGATGAATACCTGACCGAAAAAGTGATTCATCTGCATAGATGTTACCAATACCCGCTATCAGGGTTTGATCCATGAGTGCCAATTTTATTTTTTGATTGGGTTTTTTACTGAGAATTTGAATAAAAAGTTCAAAAGTAAAATTATTGTGAAGCGGTTCTGGTCCCAGATCTTTCAAATGTTCTGATAAATGAGCATCTTTGCTGTCCAAGAGGGTAACCTTGGCAAATTTTCTGGTATCAGAAAGTGCAAGATGTTTCTTATTATTAAATGTAATAACAAAACGCACTCTTTTATTGAAAGGATCTTTCAAACCCTCTGGCTCAATAGCTTCCCAAGGATCTTTGATGTTTTTTGCAATAAACTTGTATGTACCGTAGAGCAAGTGGCCAGTCATTTTCATGTGGATAAGTATCACTTTGTCATTTTGAAGAAAAATCAAAATATTTTTTGCTCGACGTTCTATTTTTACTATTTTTTGGCCGGTAACGTCTTTTTTGAATATTCTGAAATAGGAAGGATCTTTGATTGTATTAGAGCCCTTGAAATATTTACTATTGTAATTTGTCCAAACGGAGACAATTTTTAGTCCGACAGTATGTTCGCGTAGACCGTTTACTGTTGTTTGAACTTCAGGTAATTCTGGCATAAGCCCACTATAATGTATAATGTAATTATGCGCTACATTCTTGTCTCACTTTTTTTAATTATGATTTTGGTTGTGCCTTGGTTAATGTTACACCCTCAACAGGCATACATCGTATATTCTTTTATCGGAAACGCAGAAAAACAGATTGCCACAGCCATTTTGACCCATAGTCCAAAGTCAGTTATAGACATAAAATCAAAATATTTTGCTGAAAATACCTGGATAAAGCCATCAAAGGAAAAAGTCAAAATCTTGATAGTTCCAGGACATGAACCAGCCTATGGTGGTGCGGAGTATGCAAATTTATTTGAACGAGATATGGTTGTAGATTTGTCAAAAGAGTTAGAAAAATATTTTGCTACTAACGATAGGTATCAAGTGTTTGTTGCTCGCGACAAGAATGATTGGTCTCCATTTTTATCAAATTATTTCAAGTCCAATTGGAATGAGATAATATCGTGGACAAAAAACAATCAGGAAGAAGTAAAAAAACTTGAGAGAATTGGAGAATTTCATCCTGTTGTACCATCTGTTATTCACAATAAGGCGCCAAAAGATATTGCATATAGATTATACGGTATCAGTAAATGGTCC
>CAZVXQ010000025.1:8718-9506 GCA_964630815.1 uncultured Candidatus Saccharibacteria bacterium
GAAAATGATGTTGATATAATCATCCATGTTCATTTCAACGATCATCCGGGACATTCAAAGACAAGTCCAGGTGATTACTCTGGTTTTGCTATCTATATTCCACAACAACAATATTACAATAGTACAACAACTCAACATATCGCTAGTGCGGTATTCAATCGGCTAAAAAAATACAATCCAGTTTCTGATTTTTCGGGTGAAAGATCTGGGATTGTTGAAACGCAGGATTTGATTGCTGTTGGGGCATATAATTCTCTGAATGCACCTAGTATGTTAATCGAGTATGGTTATATTTATGAACAGCAATTCAATAATCCCGATCTATATAGTATTGCAATAAAAGATCTAGCATTCCAAACATATCTTGGTTTGCAAGATTTTTTTGACGATAAGAAACCAGACAATCTCGAGGGTTTGAGTGATACGTTACTTATTCCTTATACTTGGAGAGCGCAGATTCTCGATAATAAATACAATTCAAAAGATGTTTATTCTCTTCAGACGGCTTTGGTGGATGAAGGTCTATATCCTCCACAAGATAAATCTTTGAATGATTGTCCGCGTACCGGTAACTTTGGAAACTGTACAAAAAAAGCAGTCGAATCATTTCAAAAGAAACGAGGTGTGATAGGGGAGTATGGTATGGTTGGAAATAGGACTTTAGAAGAATTAAATCGGACATATTCAGTTAAAGTTATCTAGTAGTCTGCCGGCAATAGGTGTTTTATTTTGACACGATCGGCTCTGCTCGAACAACAGAAAACTCGCAGAGCCGTCTCTTCTCGTGC
>CAZVXQ010000026.1:0-9251 GCA_964630815.1 uncultured Candidatus Saccharibacteria bacterium
AATGCCATTCAAGCGCTCTCCCATCTGAGCTATGACCCCACCGGGTGTCGCCTGCGCATATGGGTGCGGCGCGGCGATGCGGGCTATCTAGGGGATGGCGCGGGGGCGCGCAAGGGGGAAATTGCAGCCCCGTCGCCGCCCACGCCAAAGTCGTCGAACCCGCCGAGAAGCACGAGATTGCCGTCGGGATTCAGGGACGCCGACCATGTATATTTATCGGTAAGCAATCTTTTGTTATTAACATCATAATGAACCGCAAGATCGTATATTGCTTCCGCAAATGTTTGTCTTGTCATCTGATTAATCTTTAGTTCAGAAAGTTTCTTAGTTGCTTGCCTCCAGTCTTCATCCATTAGTTTCGCCAATTTTGCTTTTTTATCCTCAAATTCCGCTATCGCCTCAGCGTATTTTTCAGGAATATCTAAATCCTTAAAAGCCTCTTCTTTAAGAGTTTTAATGATGACCTCTGTTTGTTCCAGATAATTTTTGCTCAAACTTTCCGGTAAAACATCTTTTGAAACCAAAGCCCATCCGGTTCGCGGTGATTCTTTTGTGAACAGATCTTCTCCGATCCAATTCTTCCATCCTTCAGCCGTACTTAACAAGTCGCCCCTTCCTTCATCTTTCCACTTTTTAACCATCATATCCGACATTGCTTCCAGAGACATCGGTTTTCCTTCAGCTGTTTTATCTACACGCAACACGAGCATTTGACCGAGTTTTTCAGCTCTTTCCAGTTCTTCAACTGAAAATGGGATACCGGGAACATCCTCGATTCTTACGCCGAAAACTCTCTCAATTTCCTTGGGTCCAAAAACATTTTCTTTCCCAAGTTTTTCGATAACAACTTCAATTTGCTCGCCGACAGGTCCTTCCAGCTTCGTTTCTGGCATCGCCTCTGCTTTTACCGCCGTCTTCGTCTTTTCTGCCGGTTTTTCTTCTCTCTCCGTTCCTCTGCGTTTTGATTCGGCAACTTTAGGCTTGTATTCCACAAGTCTGATTAATTCTCCAAGTTTTTTTCTGTCCGCATCGCTCTCAAGTTTGTTGGCGTAATAGTATCTTAAAGCCTGTTGGAAAGTTTCGTTAATATCTCCATTATAAAATCTCAAAACAAAATCTCTTACACGGCGTGGCTCCATGCGGTCATCATAAGTAAATGGCTGTGGCTGATCTTCTGCGACTTTTCTGCCTTTCAAAAGCTCCTTAGATGCTTTATGAAATTCCTTATACTTCTCTAAAACTTCTCGCATTCCCGGAATTTCCTGCAATTGCTCGGGGGTCAAAGCATCCTCGCGAGCTTTAAGAAACATATCGGGAGTGATATTTTGTGATTCCGGCTCTGCTCCAAACAAAGCATCGGTGGAGTAAGAAAAGGTGCCCTCAGGTAATTCGGATGGCAATTTTTTATAAACCCACCTGCGAAGTTGAGCCGGGTCTAAAGGCTCTCTACCGAAATATCCCTTGCCGGGTGGGTTCATCAAAGCGATAATTTTTGTCCTTTCTTTATTTACAGAAACAGCCTCGGAAGCGTCCTCAGAGAGAATCACATCGCCTCCACGCTCAAGAGCGTCTAAAACTTCGTGTAGGCGTATAAGGATATTTGGGGCTGACGAATTAAATTCATCTAAAATAACTATTTTAACCTTTCCTTCTTCCTGTCTTAGTCCGCTGGTTACTTTGCCGTCGGCAAAAATATATTCTGGATCTTCCGGCTTACTTTTGTGAGGATTAGGAATATATCTACCCATCAAATCTTCTACATCGGTTGCTCCGTTTAAGTTGGCATAATGAACCTCGTAACCCAATTCAGCCGCCATTTTCCTTACGGTAGTGGTTTTGCCTAAAGACGTGCCTCCATCAACAAGTAACGGTTCACCGCTCAAAAAAGCTACGGCGATATCTCTCTGTAATGGCAACGCCACTTCTTTGTCATTTATAAAATCAGCATATTGCTCTCTTTTTGGAACGAATTGACCTTCGTTTATTTCAGCCTTTTCAAGTCCAACACCCAAATAAGACATGCCAGCTTCCGTTTCCGCGATCGGCTTTAATTCGTCAACTGCCTCCACGGTCTTTTGAATTTCATTGGAAGATTTGTCTTGATCTGGAGTAAGAGCATTAAATTGTCTTTCTGGTGAATGCATATTATTTATGATCTATAAGCAGGGCCGGAAGCGGACAGAAAATTGAAGCCCTTTGCTTGTAATTTATTTAAATTGTCCTGATCGACGAGCAAGACAACGGCTAAATCTTTATAGCTGGGAGAGAACGTTCGCGACTGCATGATTTTTTTGTCAAAAATCTCAATCTGTCCAGTAGGATACTGGACGACAAAATCATAGATATCTTTGGCCGTGTTTTGATCAGCAATAAAATAAGTTTTTTTAACCTCTAAAAGACCGAGGACATTTTCCGATTTTTTAAAGCCGTTGCGATTCAAGGCTTCGGCAAAATTCTCGAACTCAGTCTGGTCTTTGGCGACAGCCAAGCCCACCTCTCTTGAACCTGTCATCCAAGAAAGGAATTCTTCAATAGATGTTGGATTGCTTGTGTGTGACATATATTATATATTGATTAAATAATACTAAAATTTATCGTAATTGGCAATGACTTCCTTTATAATATCAGCCAATTTTTCGGCCATCTCTTTGACCTTTACGTTCGCGATACTGTTCGGATAATACTCGCCAACATGCTCAGTTCCTCGGCCGACACCAAGACCAATCAGCCTAATATCGGTCTCTGCGAGGACTTTTTGAATAATTTTCCCTAATTCATATTTTGAGCGAGGGTGCATCCCTGATTCTTCCGGTGTTCCATCGGACAGAACAACCAAGAATTTTTGATCGGCTTTTTGGTGAGATAATCGTTCAGAAGCTTTTTCAAGGGCCCAACCATCATCATTCCATTGAGCTTTGCCTGTGTCGCTGGTGTCATTAACCTCTTCAAGCATTCCACCCATGTTTTCTCTTATTGGTTTTGACATAGGCTGGCCAAAATCTTGATATTCATAAATGCGATCGTTAAAACCAAGAATTTCAAGATTTACCGACAAACGATTCAATACCTCCGATAAAACTATAACCGCTTTAAAAGTTTCTTCGATTTTATTATCACGAGCCATAGAACCGGACAAATCTACAAGTAAGGATATTGCATAATCTTTTTCTTTGGGCAATTCGCGTTTTTGCCAAGCTTTGCTCTCCATCGCTGGAACCGATTTCGCTTTTTCTTGAATTCGTCTTTTGATGTCAATGCGTTTGCCGGTTGTGAACCCACTCTTCCATCCTTTAGCTTGTCTAGCCACAAAAATTTCTCGTAATTCCGTCTCAAGCTTATCTATTAGCGGTAAAACCTCTTGACGCATTGTCTCATAAACATTGGCGTCCTTTTTTAATTCTTTTGCTATGCGATCTCGATATTTTTTTAATTCTTCTTGATCTATACCAGGCACTTCCTTTTCCGGTTTGCCTGTGGGAGAATCTTTTTTTTCTCCAGCTTCGGCATTTTCTTCTCTCTCTGCTTTTCTTTCAGGATTGTCTGATAATTTGCCCTGTAATTCTTCGTTAAGGGCGTCCTCGAATTCCTTGATGGTCACCTGTGCTTTTTCCGTTATTTCTTGTTGCTGATCCTCGGGCAACGAATCGATGTACTCCTTTATTTTTTGTTTGATTCCTTCGGGGAGCAAGGCAAGATCAACGGGTTTGCCGAATTGTCCCTCTTTTCCTTCTTGGGGTTCTTCCTGTTCTTTTCCATCCTCATTTTCACTTTTGGCGTCAGCTTCTTTTTTCGCCTCAGATCTCTTTTCTCTTTCTTTAGCATCCTCGATGGCTTTATCTATGGCTTCCTCCAAAGTTTTTTGCTCTTCCGGTGTTAGTTTGTCTTTAAGTTCTTGTGGCAATCCCTGAGTTCCTTCTTCGCCACCCTGCTTTTTCTGTGAGTCTTTAAGAAGTTCCTGAGTCTTTTGATCTTCCATGTCGGCCTCAATTAATTTTTTGAATTCTGGCCAAACTTCGTCGCGATTAATTTCATAAGAGACCCTTGCGTATTTTTTTATCAACTCCTCACTTTTATCTGCTTCCTTGCGTGATGGATATCTCAACCATGAATCTCTTGCAGACTCAAGCGTTGCTTGTACCACTGCCTTGACGTCCTCTGGGAGGTCCGCCGATATTTCAGTTTCTTGACCCTGCGTCTCTCTGAACCACTGCTTAATGTATTCAAAACCAGCTTGCATAAAACGAGGTTTTTGCCCCAGTTCTTGTGTGGCTTTTTCTTTGGCCTTTGCTTCAAAATCCAAATCTTGCGTATAGGCAAGACCCATTTGTTCTTGAAATTTGGGGTAGCTTTCGGCTACAAAGTTATTGTCTCGAGGATCTTCGATCGCATTCATCATAAAAGAGAACCCTGGCTGTTTCCATTCCTCAAGTGGTATAAAATCGGTTCGGCTAATTCTGCGATGACCTCCCTCATGAGAAATGACAAATCGCAGATAATCCATCGGCTTCTCTAAAAGATCTTTAGGATCGATCCGGATCACATTTTCCTTAAAATCCCAATGCCAACCAGCCCCCGGTTTATTGAGTTCAACCGGAATACGAAAGTCTTTGCCGATAAAATATGCAAGTGACGAGAGAATCTGCTGTTTATGCCTTATCTCCGCTTGTTGTTCCGGCGTGAAATCAGCGATAGGGTCTTTTTCTTTATTTTTTAATGCTTGATATGCCTGTTCGGGAGATTCCAGAATCGTCAAATTATCTTCTCTCGGAAGTTCGTGGGGCATTTCTTCTTGATGTGGTCTAAATTTTTCCATATCGTTTTTTGCTACTATATATTAGGATTATTTTCGCAAATTTTAGATACTTTATAAAGTTATTCGAATCGTAAAACATGTCTATAATGCTCAGTTTTTTCTATAATTCCATTGTACCGCACTTGACTATAATTTGTCAATAATATACAATGGAAATAAGAAAAGTTATCAATTCCATCAAATAACATAGATATGGACAGCTTAATAGCAAAATTATACCAATCATCGAAAACGATCCTGACAAACAAGGATTTGGCCTTAATTTGGCAAGAAAACGACAAATTCAACCTAAATGCCAAGACGGCCTATTATGTGAAGCAAAAAGCCCTGATCAGATTGACCAGAGGTGTATTTGCCAAAAATAAGGATTTTAATTCCAAAGAATTGGCAACCAGCATCTACACCCCCTCTTACATCAGCTTTGAGACAGTTTTGAGAGAGGCTGGTGTTATTTTCCAGCATTACGAAACGATCTTTGTCGCATCCAAATGGCCGAAAATAACCAAGATAGATAAATACACGATAACATTCAGAAAATTGAAAGATGCGGTCCTATTTAATTCAACTGGAGTCGTCAGTAAAGACAATTACAGTGTAGCGACAACGGAAAGAGCCTTCTTGGATTTGATTTATTTATTCCCAAATTATTACTTTGATAATTTAAAATCAATCAATTGGGAAAAATGTGACGAGATCGCCAAAATTTATAATAACAAACAACTATTAAAACGATTGAATAAATATCGCAAAAATTATGCTCAATAGAGAAAAACATCAATTAATAATGGGTCAGATTTTGAAAGATATCTATACTGATGTCTCAGTCGGTCCACTCTTAGGATTTAAGGGTGGTACTTGTGCCTATTTCTTTTATAGCCTGCCGAGATTTTCTGTAGACTTAGATTTTGATTTGCTGGTCGTTAATGAGAAAAATCAAAAGTTAGTTTTTGAAAAGATCGTGGCAATTTTAAGCAAATATGGGCAGATCAAAGATCAATACATCAAAAGATTTACAGTTTTTGCTCTACTCTCTTACGGTGATGACGACCACAACATCAAAGTTGAAATTAATGTTAGAAAGCTCGTAGAAAACATTCAAGATCACTATGAGATGAAAGAATATCTTGGCATTTCGATGTTTGTCGCCAAAAAAGATTATTTGTTTGCCAGTAAGCTATCGGCTTTAACTTTGAGAAATGAAACCGCAATGCGTGATATTTACGATATCCATTATTTTGCTAAGAGCAATTGGGATATTAGTTCCGAAGTAATTAAAGAAAGAACCAGCAAAACTACAAAAGAATACTTGGCCGATTGCATCGCTTTTATTGAAAAGGTCAAAGATAATCAAATAATGCAAGGACTGGGCGAACTAATTGATAGTGAAAAAGAAAAAGCGTGGGTTAGGAATCATTTGAAAGCCGACACTATCTTCATGCTGAAAAATTATATGTCGGTGATAAAATAAAAATATTATGCCAAAAAAAGAACAGAAAAAACATACCCCCGAACCGGAAAAATCAGATAAGAGATATCTGAAAAAGTTTGAGATCGTTGAGACTAATGTTGAGCTTCCGATTCAAGGACAAGTCCGTGATCCGGAGGATTTGTATAAGTTCTTAAAAGATTTAGAAAACGATAGCGTTTCCAAAGTTATTGGAATTTATTTGGATGACAAAAATCTGTTCTTAGGCCATCAAGTATTTTTAGGATCATCACCGAAAAACTTTGATACGCAATTACTGTATCATTACTATGCTTTATTTTTAGCAAAGAAATTCATCGTATTAATCAACCACCCCGGATCAACTGATCCTACACCGGACGAAACTGACAGAAAATTAATTAGAGCTTTGCAAGCTGATTCGCAAGTATTGTCATTCAATCCTTATTTTGCAGATTTTATTATAGTTTCCAAGCGATCATACTTCAGCATGGCCACCAATGATGGTACTGCCTGCCATTGTGGACACCAAGAATATATACCGGAATGAACGACATTTTTAAGCCAATTCCGTTAGGGGGAAAAATGTGTTATAATTAAGCTACAGTAAGCCCTGTAAAATTATAAGAACCAGCTACTTTTTTTCGATATGTAGTTTATAATATACAAAAGGGCCTGTGGTAAATTATAAATAAGCCGAGGACTAAATAATTTTTATTTATGAACAAGAAAAAATACAAATCACTCGACTTGTTCGCCGGAGTCGGCGGAATTAGAATGGGTTTCGAAAAGGCTGGATTTGAAACTATTTTTGGCAATGATTTTGACGCTTATTGTAAGGTAACCTATGATTTAAATTTCAAACAGGTTCCTCTTACTGTTTCTGATATTGCGAAAATTAAGAGTAACGATTTGCCGAGTTTTGACATTCTGCTTGGAGGATTCCCGTGCCAACCATTCTCGATAGCTGGCTACCGTCGTGGTTTTCTTGATACCGGTCGTGGTGATTTATTCTTCGAAATTGTAAGAATATTGAGAGACAAAAAACCGACGGCGGTTTTTTTGGAGAATGTAAAGAATTTAAAATCACATGATGGTGGCAAGACTTTTAATATTATTTCTGATGCCCTCAAGGATCTTGGGTATCATGTAAAAGTTAAAGTTTTAAATAGTGTTGAGTATGGAAATGTGCCACAAAACAGAGAAAGAGTTTATATCGTTGGGTTTAAATCAAAAAAATCATATGATGCCTTTGAATTTCCTGAGCCAATAAAGTTGACTAGGACGATAGCCGATATTCTCGAGAAAGATGTCGATCAAAAATATTATTACAACAACTCTCCACTTTATCCAGAACTTAAGAAAGCTATTAAGCTTCCAAATACCGTATATCAATGGCGTCGCATTTATGTTCGTGAAAATAAGAGCGGAGTTTGTCCTACTCTTACTGCTAATATGGGCATGGGCGGGCATAATGTTCCGCTCATAAAAGATGACAAAGGTATACGAAAATTAACTCCGAGAGAGTGTGCGAGATTCCAAGGATTTCCAGAAAGCTACAAACTTCCCAAGGATATTCCTGACACGAAGCTCTATAAACAGTTTGGCAACTCCGTAACAGTAAGCGTTATTGAGAGAGTTGCTAAACAGCTAATGAAGGCTTTAGAAGTCAAATAACATGTTTTTAGATAAGCAATCGAAAACTCAGGTTGAGTATTACGAACGGCTATTAAAAGCCGTCGGTTCTTTGTCTAACCTTTTTTCTGAATCGCCAGAACCCTATCTAGCCTCTCGAGCGACAGAAAATCTGTTTTGTAAAGCATTCGGTGCAGAAAACCTTTCAAGATCAGATGCTTCAGCTGATGCTTCAAAAGATAAAGTAGGATTTGGTATAAAAACATTTCTTGAGGGTAACGGCAAGACATTACAAAAAGTAGCTGAATTCAATAGTGATCATCTAATGTTTGGTTCTTTACCGCCAGATCAGAAAATAAAGAAGATTGCCGAGTTGAGAAACGAAAGACTGGAAACAACCAAGCGTATCTTTGGCCTTAATGATCTTATTTATCATTGCATAACAAGAAAGGTTGGCAAGATTCTTGTTTATGAAACACCAGCACCTTTAATACAAATCGATAAGATCAAAGATGTAAAAGTTGCGGCTCGTGGAAACACTATTCAGTTTTCTGACCCTTCAGCAGAGTACACTTTTAATATAACCAAAAGCACCCTATATAAAAGATTTATAACACCAGAAACAGTACTGCTTGATTTACCGGTCAGAATCCTAAATGATCCGTTCACGGCTGTTGAAAAAATGGTATCTGAAGTTGGACTTATATTCTCGCCTGTAAAAATTCAGCCCCATGTATTTCTGCCACTTTACTCAACCAGAGGTGGCACAAAAAATGTGCCGACCAAAAGCGGACTCAACCAATGGAACGCTGGGGGTCGTCCTCGTGATCCAAATGAAATATATATTCCAATTCCTTCTTGGATTCACAGAAAGTTTGAGGGATTTTTTCCTCCGAGAGATGAAGCTTTTGAACTTACTCTTCCAGATAGGACTACAATGAGTGCCAAAGTGTGCCAGGATAATTCAAAAGCCCTGATGAGTAATCCAAATTCCGCCCTGGGCAAGTGGCTTTTAAGGGATGTTTTAAACCTTAAAGAAAAGGAATTGTTGAATTATGATAAATTGCAGGCAATTGGGCTTGATACCGTGGTTATTTATAAAATAGATAATAATCATTACGACATAGACTTTACCCGTACGGGATCGTATGAAAAATTTGAGGTAGAAAATGGAGAAAATGGATCTGCTGAAACAGAATCATTACAGGATCAAGAGGACGAATAAATTGTGCACAGAAAAAACTATTGTGTTGATTTTTGGAAAGTAGTATAATGAATTTAACAATCAAATAGAGTTATGCCTCACGAGGCATCCTGAAAGGAATTCCGAGTTTAAGAGCTCGCGATTAATTATCACTT
>CAZVXQ010000027.1:0-9248 GCA_964630815.1 uncultured Candidatus Saccharibacteria bacterium
GTCTATTAGATGTCCCAACGGGAGGAAGATATGTTTTTAATGGAAAAAATACTTCATTGTATACTAGCAATGAGTTGGCAGATTTGCGCAATAGGGAATTGGGATTTGTATTCCAATCGTTCAATCTTTTGCCGAGGACGACAGTTTTGGATAATGTTAAATTGCCACTTTTGTACTCAAAACTCAATGAAGCTGAATGGGAAAATAAGGCAAAAGAGGCAATAGAGTCGGTTGGTCTTGGGCATAGGATGTTCCATGAATCATCGGAGCTTTCTGGAGGAGAAAAACAGAGGGTGGCGATAGCTAGGGCTTTGGTCACTGATCCGGAAGTTATCTTTGCGGATGAGCCAACGGGAAACCTAGATTCAAAATCGGGTAAAAATGTCATGGCAATAATTCAGCATTTGAATGAAGAACATGGAAAGACGATTGTCCTCATTACTCACGAAACTTCAACCGCTGAACATGCAGAGAGGATTATTCATCTTATTGATGGTCAGATTGACAGGGATGTAAAGGTAAAAAAGAGACTTACTGCCAATGATGAATTCGTTAAGTAAATTTGTGATTGAAGATTTAAGATTTTATTTTTAAGATTTAATATTAAAACGTGACCTGGAAACATACATTCACAACTGCATTGACAGGACTTACGACCAATCGATCGAGGTCGGCTTTGACTATTCTTGGTATTGTTATTGGTATTACAGCTATTATGCTGGTTGTTTCACTTGGTGCTGGTGCACAAGAACTCATCCTAGGCCAAGTTCAAGGACTTGGTACAAATACAATCGCGGTCATACCAGGGAGAGAACCCAGTGGCCCTTCAGATGTGGCTTTTTTGTTTAGTGATTCACTTAAAGAAAAAGATATAGTAGCACTAAAGAATAAAGCCAATGTCCCGGGTTTGAAATCATTGATGCCAACTGTTTTTGGTGCTGGTTCTGCTTCTTATGATTCAAATACTTATCAAACCTCTATCTTTGGTGCAACAGAATTGATGGTAGAAATTTTCGATCTTCACCCTCAAGGAGAATTTTTCAACGCTGATCATGTCTCTTCAAGAAGCGATGTTGCTGTCTTAGGTTCAAAAATTGCTATCAAACTTTTTGAAGATGAGATGCCACTTGATAAGAAAATTAAGATAAAAAATAGAAATTTCAAAGTTATAGGGGTATTGCCGGAGACGGGTGGCGGTTCATTGTTCAATTTTGATGATATGGTTTTGGTACCATATACAACGGCTCAGGATTATATTACAGGTAAAAAATCTTTTAATCGTCTAATTATTCAGGCATATACTGACAAAGATGTGCCAGTTACATCAGAGGATATCAAAATGACCCTTCGAGAGTCTCACGGTATCACTGATCCTGATAAAGATGATTTTACAGTTCAAACTCAGCAAGATTTGGCTAACCGCCTTTCCACAATAACTAATGCCCTTACATATTTTTTGGTAGCTGTGGCTTCTATTGCTCTCTTTGTGGGTGGTGTAGGTATTATGAACATAATGTTGGTCTCGGTTACTGAGAGGACTCGTGAAATTGGTCTACGAAAGGCCTTGGGTGCTACTGACAAAGACATACTTACTCAATTTTTGTTGGAAGCGGTTTTATTGACTGCTATCGGTGGATTGGTTGGTATTATTTTGGGCGCTTCACTTGCCTTTATTACTGCCATTGGTTTGTCCAAAGGCTTGGGAGTAAATTGGACATTCGTATTTCCTTGGGGTGGGGCAATATTGGGTCTTAGTGTTTCAGCGCTTATTGGTCTAATTTTTGGAGGCTATCCAGCTAGACAAGCTTCAAAGAAAAGTCCAATTGAAGCTTTGAGATACGAGTAGAATCTTAAATTTATATATTATATATTTTATTAAATAATATGAAATTATTTTCAAAAATTATAGAATACAAATCTTCCAAACATTTACGCCTAGTCATTGCGTCGTTTTTCATTTGGTATTTTATGAGTAGTGCATTTAGTACAGAAAAATGGCATTTTATTGATAATGTTGATCTTATTATTCACCAGGCCGGTCATTTGATTTTTTTACTCTTCGAAGAGTTGGTGACTGTTATAGGAGGTTCTTTTGTACAAATTGCTATTCCTGTCGCATTGGTGGCCTTTTTTATTTTTAGAAAAAACTATTATTTAACGTCACTTTTGGTTATGTGGCTTGGTTATAATTTAGTAAATGTTTCTGTATATATGGCTGATGCTACAACAATGTTATTGCCACTACCGGGTTGGAAACCATTTCCCAGTGATTGGAACTATATTTTTGGTGCATTAAACATTATGGCTTGGAGTAAACAAGTTGCTTTTTTGGTTAATATTGTAGGTATCATTGTCATTATCATAGGAGCCATATTTGCTATAAAAAATAGTAGAAGTGCAGATGTCTGACATATGCAATATGCAAAATAATAAATCAATAACATATTTCAAGATTGTAATTGTTCTTTTATTTGCTTGGTACTTTTTGGGTAGTGCTTTTAGTACAGAAAAATGGCATTTTATTGATAATGTTGATCTTATAATCCATGAAGCCGGTCACTGGATCTTTATTTTCTTTGGTCGTTTTATAAGCATTCTTGGAGGTTCTTTGACTCAGGTTACTGTACCTGTGATCTTTGCTTTGTATTTTTTAATAAAAAAAGACTTTTATTCTGTCTCAATTCTCTCTATGTGGGTCGGCTACAACATAGTTAATGTATCGGTTTATATGGCTGATTCTATAAAAATGGCTTTACCGCTACTCGGTGGAGAGTCGTCTGTACATGATTGGAATTATTTATTTGGCGCTCTGCATGTTTTAAATCAAACCAATGTAATCGCTTCAACTGTAAATGTTCTCGGTGTATTTATTATCATTACAGGAGCGGTTTTTGCTGTGAGGATTTGTTTTTTGGAATTGTCTGATACAAAAAGATTAAATTCACCCAAAGCCATTGACTTCGAATAAAGCCTCTGTTAAGATGCTTTGCACGCTCGTTAGAGCCTATTTTCTTACATGGAAGCAACAATATACAGTCAAACAGGTAAGTCAGCCGGAAAGATAACATTGCCGGAATCTGTTTTTGGTGTTCCTTGGAACGCTGATTTGGTTCATGAGGTTGTTCGTCTAATGAACTCAAATTCTCGCAACAATATTGCTCATACAAAGACTCGCGGAGAAGTTCGTGGTGGAGGCAAAAAGCCTTGGAAACAAAAGGGCACAGGACGTGCTCGTCACGGATCCACTCGTTCTCCTATTTGGGTTGGTGGAGGTGTTGCTCACGGTCCTCGCAATACCCAAAATTACGAAAGAAAGATCAATAAAAAGGCAAGAACAAAAGCTCTCTATACAATTCTCTCCAAAAAATTCAAAGAAGGCGAAGTTATTTTTGTTGATGAGATAAAATTTGACAAACCAAAGACAAAAGAGGCAAAAAACATTCTTATATCTCTTTCAAAAATAAAAGGTTGCGAAAAATTGGCTTCAAAGAAAGTAAATACTGCCATTGTTGCTTTGGACAAAAAAGCAACCGCTGTCCAAAAGAGTTTCAATAATTTTGGCAATATTTCTGTCGAAGAATTCCGTAATATCAATCCAGTTTCAATTCTTAACCACACATATCTTATTATTTCCAATCCAGCTCAATCATTGAAGAATTTGGAAAATAAGACAGCATAATAATACACTATCATGGCTATATTTGGTTTTAAAAAGAGAAAAGATGAGAAGCTTGAGCAGAATGCCGAAGCATCAAAAACGTCTGTTGATAAGAATTTTGTCAAAAAGGCACGATCATCAAATAAGACCGATAAAGCCCAAAAAGTCGTTGCATCAAAAGTTGTTTCCACAAAACTACAATCTGAGTTAGATTCTTCAGCAGCTTCAGTCATCATACGTCCTCGTATAACAGAGAAATCTGGTATTTTGAGTCAGGGTGGTGTCTACTCATTTGAAATTTCCAAAAATTCAAATAAGACGATGGTAAAAAAGGCTTTTGTGACTTTGTACAAGGTTCAGCCAACGAAAGTTGCAATAGTCAATATTCCAGCAAAGAAAGTCTTCGTGCGTGGTCGAAGAGGTGTGGTGGCTGGTATAAAAAAAGCCGTGATTACTGTAAAAAAGGGAGATAAGATAGATTTTGTATAATAAAAACATGAAATCATTTAGACCAACAACCAAATCACGTAGACACATGACCGTTCTTCCATTCAAAGAATATTTGACTGCGTCAGAACCTCTAAAATCTCTCACTTATGGCATGAAAAGAGACATGGGTCGCAATTCTGCTGGTCGTATTACAGTTAGACACAAAGGTGGAGGTCACAAAAAGCTATATCGAGATATTGATTTTATGTATGATAAGAAAAATATCATCGCAACCGTCAAGACTGTTGAGTATGATCCATTTAGAACAGGTTATATTGGTGTAGTTGCTTACAAAGATGGAGCAAAGAGATATGTATTACTACCAAAGACTATGAAAGTAGGGAATTCATTTATTGTTTCAGAAAATGCACCAATTGAAGTTGGAAATCGTCTACCACTAAAAAACATTCCTGTTGGTACATTTATTTTTAATATCGAAGTTAAACCAGGATCTGGTGCAAAACTAGTTCGTTCGGCTGGTTCATTTGCTCAAGTAGTTGCGAATGATGCTGGTTATACACATATAAAGATGCCTTCTACTGAAGTTAGAAAGATCCACGAGGATTCTTGGGCCTCGATTGGTTCGGTTTCAAATGAAGAATCTAGACTCGTTAATATCGGCAAGGCTGGAAGATCAAGATGGATGGGTATACGTCCTACCGTTCGTGGTACCGCTCAAAACCCTGTTGATCACCCATACGGTGGAGGTGAACAAAGACAAGGTCGCGGTCTGCGCCGATTGAAAACTCTTTGGGGTAAACCTGCTGGTAAAGGCCAAAAAACTCGTCGTTCAAAGAAATACTCAAATGTGTATGTTGTTTCTAGGAGACAACCTGGTAAGAACATGAGAAGTTCTGTATAGTTGCAATCTTTTCAAGACTCTAGAAAGTATAGTAAAATTGCTTTGTAAAAAATGTATAAATTTTTAGTTAAAATAGGCAATAAATTCTTCGAAAAAGTTTTTCTGTTTATCGTTGATTAATGTTGTAATACTAGAATATTATCGAGTGTTATAGATCAGTGTGCTTTGGGTAGAATGACCGTGAAGGTTGAACCTTTACCTTCACCTTCAGAAAAGACACTTACTTTGCCTCCAAGCCTCTTTACTATTGAAGAAGCTAGATATAGTCCAACTCCAAAACCCTCGGTATCTGTATTGCGTGCATTTTTGCCTCTATAAAACTTGGAGAAAATGTGTGGGAGATCTTTTTTTGATATACCTATACCAGAATCTTGAATGCTTATATAAACTTTAAATAATTCGGTGCCTATGTTTATCGATATATTTTGACCAGGTGGAGTGTAGATGCAGGCATTTTCAATCATGGTTGATATCACAAATTCTAGACGAGACTTATCGATCTTAATAAGAGCGTCTTTTTGATCGCAATTTATACTAAAGAATAGATTTTTTTCATGGATAGTGTCTTTGAATCGATCAGAAATATCTTTGACAAAATCATAAGCAGAGACTTTTTCGAATACATAAGTGGCACCACCCGAACTCTCAGCATCTGCTATCTCTATGAGAGTACTGGTAAGATCGATAATTTTTTGATTAGATTTTTTTACATCTTCAAGACTCTTTTTCTTGAAGGAGTCTGTCTCGTCTGGAATAAGTGAGTCACAGACCCATTTTATGTAGGTAAGGGGGGTTCGAAATTTGTGAGCGACTATAGTAATAAACTCATATTTCATATGATTATTTTCACGAAGTCTCTTTGTTATGAAAATAATAGTAGCAATAATTGCTATAATTAATACCGTAAACAGCAAAAAAACGTTTATTAGATTGCCATCAAAGAATTTTTCTCCACCTATTAGTATTTGATACTCCATATAATATTGAAATAATGAACTTGTACAATGATAACATATTTCTTGACTTCGGGAGACCGCTCTGTTAACATGCCTCTACGCTCTTTTGAGCTATTTTAATTAGCTTTTCATGTCAAGATCACTATATAAAGGTCCTTATGTCGATGAAAATCTTCTAAAGAAGATTTCAGGAAAAAAGGCTGGTACTACCAGTTCAATAAAGACTTGGGCAAGACGCTCGCAAATATCCCCAGAAATGGTTGGTTTTACCTTTGGTGTTCATAACGGTAGAACTCACGTTGATGTTCTTATTACCGAAGATATGGTGGGGCATCGTTTGGGCGAATTTTCTCCTACACGCAAGTTCGTAAGACATGGAGGAAAGATGCAAAAGGAACTAGAGATGAAAGCCAAGGAAGCTGAGATGACAGCTGCTAAGTCTGCAAAAGAAGCAGCAACCGCAGCGGCGGCTCCAAAGAAATAAAACATTTTTATGATTACTGCATCACTCAAAAATTATCGCATATCACCTCGCAAGTTTAGAGTAGTTGCAGATCTTATTCGTGGCAAAAACGCTATCCTTGCTGGTCAGATTTTGGTGCATGCTCTCAAAAAAGCAAAAACTCCTCTAAACGATCTTTTGGATTCTGCTATTGCAAATGCAAAACACAATTTCAAGATAGAACCAGAATCATTGATCGTCAAAGAAGTTCGTGTTGATCAGGGTTTTGTTATGAAAAGACACAGACCTGTTTCTCGTGGTTCTGCTCATCCAATCAAGAAGAGAACAAGTCATGTAAGTATTACTTTGGCCCCCGTTGAGGTTAGCAAAAAAGCCAAAACTTCAAAAGTAAAATCAAAATAATATGAACAAATTTCCTACAAAGATTTTATTTTTAAGATTTAAGATTTAATATCACCATGTCACATACCGTTCACCCATATTCACATCGTTTAGGAATTATCAGAGACTGGAAGAGTCGATGGTTTTCTGTACACAAGGGTTATAGAACTGCATTAAAGGCAGATTTGATTATACGTGAATACTTACTCAAAGAACTTAGAAACAATTATGTTGGTGGAGTTGATATCGAAAGAAATCGCAAGACTCTTCGAGTTGTCATCAAAACTTCAAGACCTGGTTTACTCATAGGTAAAGCTGGTGATGGTGTTACGAAACTTCGTGCAAAGATTTTAAAACTTCTAAAAAACAATAAAGTAGAGATCATTGATCAGGAATTGAAGCTTGATGTAGAAGAAGTACGTAATCCAGAATCAAATGCATCTATCGTGGCTATGACAATTGCAGAATCTTTGGAAAAACGTTTGCCTTATAGAAGAGTGATGAAACAATCGGTAGAAAAAGTTATTGCCAACAAGGACGTTCAGGGTATTCGTATTCGTCTTGGTGGCAGACTTGGTGGAGCAGAGATTGCTAGAAGTGAAGATATGAAGAGGGGTCGTATTCCTCTCCAGACTCTTAGAGCAGATATTGATTTTGCTCGAGAAAAAGCTCATATGACCTATGGAGATATTGGTATCAAGGTTTGGATATATCGCGGAGAAATATTCAAACAAAAAGACAGTAAGAAAGAATAATAATATATAATTTACTAACATGTTATTCCCAAAGAAAGTCAAACATCGCAAATGGTTTACAATGCGAACTCATCCAGAAAAGGAAGCTTCGCACGCTGATACACGTGGTACCAGAGTTTCTTTTGGATCATTTGGATTGAAGGCTATGGAATACGCTAGAGTCACATCAAATCAGCTCGAAGCTGCTCGAAAAGTCATGGCACGCTATGCTACAAAATCGGGCAAAGTTTGGATCAGAGTTTTTCCAGATCATCCATATACTCAGAAGCCAGCAGAAGTAAAGATGGGAAAGGGTAAGGGTGACTTGGTTGGATTTATTGCAGAGATCAAGCCTGGTCGCGTAATGTTTGAGATCGATGGTGTTGATCAGGAGGTTGCGGCTGAAGCATTGAGGAAAGCTGGTACAAAATTACCAGTAAAGACACGAGTAGTAAGTAGAATATAATATGAAAATCAAAGAAATAAAATCCAAAACAGTTTCCGATTTGACAAAGATGCTTTCAGAAAAGCGTGAGACTCTTCGATTGTTTAGATTTGGTACAAGTGGATCAAAAACCAAGAATGTAAAAGAGGGTCGCGAGCTAAAAAAAGACATTGCTCGAATAATGACTGTCTTGGCATCAAACAAACAATAAATTGGACATTTTGAAACTTTTAAAGTAGTATCATCACTTACATGACCACAAATAACAATAATCAAATAAATAAAGCTCGCCAAACATTTGTTGGCGTTGTTGTATCTGACAAGATGAAAGATACTGTTGTAGTTGCGGTCAAAAGATACGAAAAGCACCCAAAGTATCATAAGTACATGAATAGGGTGACCAAGTTCATGGCTCATAATCCAGGAAATACAAAGAAAATTGGTGATAAGGCAACAATTGAAGCCTGCAGACCAATGTCCAAGAATAAGTCCTTCAAGATAATTGCATAATTTTTTAATACCATGATTCAACCAAGATCAATCGTAAATATTGCAGATAACTCAGGTGCCAAGATTGGTCGCATCTTCAAAATTCTTGGTGCCTCAAAGAAGCGCTATGCTGAGATAGGTGAGCTGGTTGTACTATCAGTTCAGAAGGCAGAGCCACGAAAATCAATAAAGAAAAAAGATGTCTTGCGTGCAGTTGTTGTACGTCAGACAAAGCCTTTGAGACGCAAGGATGGTTCTTATATTCGTTTTGACGAAAATGCAGTAGTAATTGTTGAAAAAGAGAAAAAAGAACCTGTAGCTGGTCGTATATTCGGTCCAATACCTCGTGAAGTTGGTGAGGCAGGCTTCAAAAGTATTGCTTCAAAAGCTTCTGAAATAGTCTAATCAAAATACCATGCATATCAAGAAAGGCGACAATGTAATAATTCTATCAGGCGATGACAAAGGTAAGACTGGCAAAGTGGTCAAAGCTTTTCCAGCCTCAAATAAAATTGTTGTTGAAGGTGTTAACGTTGTTAACAAACACGAGAGACCACGTAAGCAAGGTCAAAAAGGCCAAGTGGTAAAAATCGCCATGCCTTTTGATGCTTCAAAAGTTAGAAATGCTGATAAGGTCAAAAGCAAGAAATAATAATTAGTTAATAATAAATATTGATTGGGAATAATCCAATCTGCAAAAACCATGAATTACAAAACAGTTTACGATTTAAATAAAGATGCATTTAGTGCTTTGAAAGGTAAGCTCGGACT
>CAZVXQ010000028.1:0-2583 GCA_964630815.1 uncultured Candidatus Saccharibacteria bacterium
GCATCCGAAATTTGAAAGAACTTTGGTGGATATAAAACCAGATGGTATTCAGCGTACTCTGATCGGTGAGATCATTCAAAGATATGAAAGGATAGGACTCAAGTTGGTTGGACTAAAGATGATGATTCCAACTCCTGAGCTAATTGAGAAACACTATACTATCGATCCTGAATGGAGAATGAAAACCGGTCTAAAGACAATAAAAGGTTATACAGACAAAGGACTTACTCCACCTCATACGGATCCACTAAAGATAACCTCAATAATTTTGAAAAATTTAGTCAACTATATGACCAAGGGTCCTGTAATTGCGATGGTTTGGCAAGGTGCTCATGCAGTTCAGATTGTCCGTAAGATCACGGGCACAACCGAACCACTTATGTCACCGATTGGTACAATAAGAGGCGATTATGTACTTGACTCGTATCAGATGAGTGATGTTGATGGTCGTTCGGTGAGAAATTTGGTGCATGCCTCTGGTACAGTCAAAGAAGCGGAAGATGAGATTGCACACTGGTTCAAGAAAGGAGAAATATTTAATTATCGTCTAATAGCTGAGGCTATGCTTTATGATGTTGATTTGGATGGGATTTTGGAATAGTACATATACTAATATATAGCATTGTCAACGTTGTCGTCATTGTCAAATCTGTGTTCGAACAATAATTTATCTTGCATATCTTTTTGTAAGTAATAAAATTAGGACAGATTGTAAGAGTAAAAATACTCTAAATTAAATTTTTTGGGAGGCTGATGAACTGGTTAAACTTTTCAATTTCTTCTGCGACCCTTCGTGGCGCTTGGAGCTAGGCAACCCACCTGTGAAAACAGGTATATACTCTTACAATCTATGAAGAATGTCTACACTTTGTCCCTCATGCACTTGGGACCATTGTGTAGGCATTTTTCGTATATTGAGTGATTGAAGTTGTGATGTGCATATTTGTTTTCTTCAGAACTCGCAGACTCGCAATCTAAAAATTGTAAGGTCTTTTGGTCATTCAGTCATCAGCAACCATGACCAAAAGCCCAAAAATTTTTGATTGCTCAGACAATTGCTCGTCCTTCATAAAACAAATATGCACATCACAACTTTAATTAAACTAAAATTGTACATAAACCACCATCAATAATATAATTGAGCAATGAAAAAACCAAAGATTGCATTTTGTGGGGGAGTAGGATCAGTGACGGGAGCCAATTTTCTTTTGGAAACAAATAATAAAAAAATCTTGGTAGATTGTGGATTGGTACAGGGAGAAAAGGTGGCTACAGAGGAAAATAGAAGACCTTGGAAATACGAACCACGCGAAATTGACGTCTTGTTTGTTACTCATGCTCATCTAGATCATGTTGGCCGTATCCCAAAACTGGTAAAAGATGGTTTTACAGGTGAGATATATTCTACACCACAGACCAAAGCTTTGGCGGAGGTAGTGCTTGAGGATGCAGTGGGAATATTGGCGATGGAGGCACAACAAGACGGTTTGGAACCACTTTATGATGCTCAAGATGTAAACAAAATATTTGGACAATGGAAGACTATCGAATACCACAATGTTTTTAATTATTCAAAAGATATATCAGTTTTGGCAAAAGATGCAGGTCATATCCTAGGCTCTTCAATGTTCGAGTTTTCTTTGAAAAAAGAAGACAATTCATATATTAAGATACTTTTTACCGGAGATTTGGGTAATACTCCGGCACCTTTGTTACGCGATACAGAAAGTGTCGATGATGCCGAGTATATAGTTATGGAAAGTGTTTATGGCGATCGCAATCACGAAGGTAAAGAGGGCAGAGAAAACAAATTAATGCAGATAATCAATGAATGTATCGATAAAGGTGGTACTTTGGTAATACCAACTTTTTCTGTCGATAGAACTCAAGTTCTGCTTTATGAACTCAATAACTTAGTTGAGAAAAATAAAATCCGTAACGTTCCGGTTTTCGTCGATTCGCCAATGGCAATAAAAGCAACTGCTATATACGTACAAAATAAGCATTTATTTAATGAAAAAATAAAAAATCAGATAAGTTCTGGTGATGATATTTTCAAATTTCCTCATCTTAAGTTTACGATGACTAGTATTGAGTCAAAAGAAATAGAAAATACTAATGGTCCAAAGATTATTTTGGCTGGTTCGGGTATGTCGATTGGTGGAAGAGTAATTAGTCACGAAAGAAGATATTTACCTGATCCAAAAAACACGATACTACTGGTTGGTTATCAATCAGCTGGTTCTCTTGGTCGTTAACTAGTCGATGGGGCTCGAAAGGTTTAAATATATCGCGTTACAATCAAAGTAAAAGCTAATATTGTAGTTTTGTACGGATAATCCGCTCAAATAGATAGTGATAGGCTGATTGACTTTGTTGGTGCAGGAGAAAAACTTAAAAAAGTCTTTGTAGTTATGGGCGAACCTCGGTCAGCGATGTACCTTGCTCAACGCATTAACGACGAATTCAATATTAAGGCAATTGCGCCCGAAGTGGGGGATGTGGTTGTTTTGGAGTGAGTATCTTTGTATTGGACGTGCACAGAAAAAATATGCTCTACTGAGAGGCTCCGCAGAAATTTTT
>CAZVXQ010000028.1:2593-8872 GCA_964630815.1 uncultured Candidatus Saccharibacteria bacterium
ACATTTGGGCGGCCACGAAGGAGGGAATATTTTTTCTGTGCACGGTACTGTATTTCTAAACAAAACAAAAACCCCTTGATGGGGTCTTTGTAAATAATTTTACTAGTTGATTATTTGACTGACTCAACAATTCTCTTGAATGCTTCTGGATTTGCTTCGGCTAGATTTGATAGAGTTTTGCGATCGAGAATAATACTCTTTTTCTTGAGGGCGTCTATAAATCTTGAGTATGATAGTCCAAATGGGCGAACTGCTGCATTGATTCGAACGTTCCAGAGGCGACGGAAATCACCCTTTTTGTCTCGGCGATGTGCAAAAGCGTATGCTCCTGCATGCATAAGTGCATCATTTGCGGCACGCTCGGTATTTGATCGGCGGAATCGAAAACCTTTTGCGGCTTTCAATATTGTTCGACGATTCTTAAGTGCATTTACTCCTTTCTTTACTCTTGTCATGATAGTTGATTATGGATATTAAATATTTGCTAGAAAACGACTCATTGATTTGTTGTCCATGAATATTTGAGCAGTTCGACGTTTGGACATGCTTGTATTTGTTCGTTCTTTTGCATTGAAATGGTTCTGACCTGGACGACGAGAAATGATCTTGTTATTTTTGGTAACTTTGAATCTTTTCAAGTATGATTTATTTGATTTGATCATATTATTAAACTGTATTTTATTATTTTAAATTATTTTCTTTCTATAACTATCGATAATCCCTTTGGTCCCTTTGTAACATCTTGAGCTACCTTGTATTCGATGGTGACCAGTTTTAGGATTCTCTCTAGTCTTTCTTTGAGAAAATTCATCTCCATATACTTTGATCGTCCGATGAGAAAAAGGTCAATCTTTACTCTATTGTTCTCACCAAGCCATTCAGAAACTTTTTTTGCTTTTAGCTCGAGGTCATGATCACCTGTACCGATCTTGACTTGGACTATCTTGAGCTCACTAGTCTGGCTATTAACCTTACTTGCTTTAGCCTTTTTCTTTTCTTCGTAACTATACTTTCCGTAATCCATTATCTTTGCTACGGGTGGCACAGCAGTCGGTGAAATCTCTATCAAATCTAATCCAGCTTCTTGAGCCTTCTTTATGGCTTCTGCAAAGGGTATAACACCGAGATTTTCTCCTTCGGCCGTTATGACGCGCAATTCAGGCGCCTTGATTTGATGATTGATTTTGACTCTTATTGCCAATGTTTCAAAGATTACGATTAGAGCCATATTTATAGCATATGGCGGGCAAAACAGCAAGGGTAAAGTAGTATTGACATATGGTCTTAAAATATGGTATTTTATTGCTGGAAGTAGTCCTATGCTATGGCGATAAGGTAGCCCTCTAGCGTGTTGGAAAATAAAAAGCTGAATGCCCCTCGAAAGAGACGGCGAATTCATACTGGAGATATTCCACGTGAATACACATACATCTGCGCAGCTAAAGAAGTTCATTGGACTTTTGGAACAGAAAAGGGTTACTCCCGAACGTTTCCAAAGAGTTCTCGGCAGCGGTATCCTGAGCGACCTCTTTGAAGAAGGTGCGACGCTCACTAACCGCTTCACTGTCCAGCAAGCTCTTGGTCTTGGTCCGATTCCGTCTGAACCGGTCCGGTTGATTGTTAACTACGACCAGACGCTCAAGGAGATGATTGCTGCTGGTCGTTATGATTGGAAGAGCAAACACATTGTCACAGAAAAGTTCCCGGTTGAAGGGAATGGCATTATCGAATTTGAAGCAGTTCTCTTTCATTTCAGGGAAGACGTTTCGTCTGAGAATGCCAAGAAGTCGATAGAAAAAGCTGGCTACGAAGTCGGCAAGATAGAACACCTTCTCTCCTTTGGAGCCAATTATCCGGGAGAACAGCGGAAGTCTACGATTGTTGGTCTAGGCTCCGTTGGTTGGGTCGCTGACAGTCGCCAAGTTATATGTCTCTACGCAGGAACCAATTCCACGCGCCAACTCGTTCTTGGTTGGTGGGGCAGGGACTGGAGACCCTACTATCGTTTCCTTGCTGTTCGCAAGAAGGTCACTTAGACCTCGGCTTCTCGATCCTTCGGATAGTCCTTTGTCCATTGGAATCTTGGACCATTGGTACTCGGCGCATGGAGAAATTCATGCGCCGTTTCTTCATTTAACAAAACGAATCTAAGATGCAAATCTACCAATTTGAATATTTAGTGAAAACAAACTATAAAAAATTATTTTATCTCAAATCACAAAAACCTCTTGATCAAATGAATGAAAAAACTCATGATTTTTTCACCAATAAAGCGCTTTTGCCAGTCGCGGAGAAGTACTTCTTTGGATTCTTGGAGATCTTTGAAGAAGTGAGTCTTAAGCTCCTTGGAAAAACGATCATTTGTAGTGACAATGTTGGCTTCAAAGTTATAAAGGAGGCTGACACTGTCTAAATTCATTGATCCTACGGTAGACCAAGTATCGTCGATAGTTATAGATTTACTGTGAATAATATTGCTACCATATAGATATATCTTTACACCCGATCGGAGCAATCCTGTGAAAAAAGCTCTTGCTCCCAAGTCGACGAGATAGTGGTCAGATTTTTCTGGGAGAATGATCCGCACATCAACACCTCTTTTGCTTGCGGCCTTTATTGTACGTAACAACCTATGGGTTGGGACGAAATATGGAACAGTAATATAAATATGATTTTCTGCTTTGCGGATCGTTTTTAGAATTTCGGAGTAAATATGTCTTCTGCCGGGGGCGGGATAGTTTGTAATATATCGAAATTCATTTGTTTTGGGTGATCGTTTGAATCGTGGTCTCTGTTTGCGTGTAGCACGTGCCCACATTTGATCGAAAGCATTTTTCATTTCTAGAACAACTGGACCTTCAAAACGAACATTGGTATCTCGCCAATTCTTGTAATTGTCATAAACACAAATACTTCCTGTGTAGCCAATAGTTTCATCTATTACTAATGTTCTTCTGTGATTGCGAAAGAACCAAGATTTGGCATTTGGAATACTAAAAAATCCAGGAATTAGAGTTTTCCAAAATAGAAGTTCAATACCAGATTGACGCAGTTCATTTATCAATCCAGATCCCCAAAAGGTGAAACTTCCAGCAGCATCCCATAAGAAACGTACTTTGACGCCTTCTTTTGCGCGTTTTTTACAAATATCAATTAGTCTTTGACCATACTCATCATTAACAAAGATGAATTGTTCTAGAACAATACTTTTTTTTGCATTGCTACAGTCTGTAAGCATTGCTTGCCACGCTTCTTCATTATCTGGATAAAGCTTCCAAGAATTCGATTCTTTCATGTCTTAAGTATACCTCAAACAATAGAGGATGTGTCATGTTTGAGGTTGTGATACGATATGTGCATGACTACTTTTGTTGAAAATAAAAAGGCAGGATTTGACTATGAAGTTATTGAAAAAATCGACGCAGGCATAGAACTTCTTGGTTTTGAAGTAAAATCAATAAAGAAAAATCAAGGCTCTCTCGAAGGTGCTTATATTATCGTGCGTGGTGGGGAGGCGTATATGATGAATATGACAATTCCGCCTTACCAAGAAAAGAATACTCCAAAAGACTATGAACCACGTAGGAACCGCCGAATTTTATTAACAAAAAAAGAAATAAAGAAACTGGCAGATATAGAAACTGAAGGTTTGACAATAGTACCTATTTCACTATATAATAAGGGTAATCTTATCAAGGTTTCCATAGCGATCGTTCGTGGAAAAAAGAAATATGACAAACGCGAGTCGATCAAAGAGAGGGAGACAGATAGGAGTGTGAGGAGAGAGTTTCGTGATCGTTGATAATGTGAAAATTTGATCTAAAATTTCTCGTTGCTTACGCAACAAGAAATCTTTAGACACAAATTCATTAATGTGAAAATTTGGCCTCAAGGGGAATGATCGAAAATTTTTACTTTGCTTACGCAACAAGAAATCTTTAGACACAAATTCATTAATGCGAAAATTTGGCCTCAAGGGGAATGGTCGAAAATTTTTACTTTGCTTACGCAAAGAAAAATCTTTCGATCCGAATTCCCTTATGGGGAATTTGGCCTCGAATAATTATTTGCTTACGCAAATAATTATCTCTCGGCACAATTTTCTTTATGCGAAAATTGGGGATGATCGGCCTAGACAACCGTTCATGCTAGTTCGTGCAGTGCGAGCACCATTAACTCGTAAATCTGATGGAAACCTTAAATGCTAAATCAACCGTTTCTCCGTATTTCGGACAAAAGGACTTTGCATTCGCTCTTGTTTAAGGGCCGTCGCTTTGTTGGGATCCAGACAATAAAGTTGGCGTAATAACTTGGATGTAGGGAATAAAGCTTCTCACTTTATTCTTCGAAACATAGAGATCGTGAATATGCTATTTGCACAGTTTCTCGGGTATATTCATTAAATCTGCGTCATGCAGAATAAACTTTGCTACCACTGTAGATTCGTTCTATGCATTACGATTGCACGGCGGTTCGATTCCGCCCATCTCCACAAAAATAAGAAGCGTAGAGACTATATTTTTGTAGGATGCCGACGTGTATTACGTCGGCGTCACAAATAAAGATAGCCCGAAAGGGTTATTTTTATTTGTGGAGATGAGTGAGGCAACTACTTGCCTCGCGTACGGGAATCGTCGATATATGCTTCGACGATGGTTGTGTTATAATTAACTTGTTAATAGATAATATAAATATATGAGCCCATCTTTTAAAGGAATTGTAGGTTTAATTATTTCGATCGTTTTCTTTTTCCCTTGGGTTTGGATGGGAGTGCTTAATATTAAACTACCTGCCTTTCAGGCATTGTTGATTGGGCTCGTTGTAGCAATAATTGCAATATTTCTAGGATATCAGTCTCGTAAAGGGGGTGCTCGCGTTTTGGGAATAGCAGTAATATCTCTCGGAACTATCTCATTGATTCTAAATGCCCTAAACCTTTTTGCTGTTATAACTAGTCGTATGTAAGTGTTTTTGGTAATTAAGCATACACTTATCTAAACTGATTATAAAAGTTTTGAGACTTTATTATTTAAGCAAATAACATCGATTTTTTATTGATGTTTTGGTTTAGGTTGTTAAGAAATACAATAACTATTGATAAATTAGTTTATATCTAAGTGTAATTTATTTCAATAACATATTGTTTATCCATTTTACAGTGTTACAATTACCTTATACCAATAATCCACTAATATTATGAAAAAGAAATTACTATGGTTAGAAGACGATGCTTTGCTTGGTGTAGTCCTAAGCAAAGCTTTGGAGGCAACAGAATTCGAACTAGTCCACGTGCGAGATGGTAGGGAAGCAGTCGAAACATTAAAAGAGATTGTTCCTGACGTTATCATGGTCGATCTCTTGGTTCCTGGTGATCTCGATGGTTTCGGAGTTTTGAAAGTGATAAGTGAAGATCCGCGACTAAAAAATATTCCAAAAATAGTCTTATCAAATTTGAGCAATCAGGCAGATATCAATAGGGCAAGACATCTTGGGGCAAGTATATTTATAGTCAAAGCGACTTCATCTCTAGATTTGATAATTGATCAATTAAGAGCTCAAGTTGCTGGTAAATAAATTTTTTAGGTAAAAGAAAAGCCCCGCAGAATATTATTCTTTGGGGCTCGAGGCGTCGGCGCTGTTTTCAGTCTCGGGCGAAGTGTATTTTCCTGAAATTCCGTTTGAACCATGACTTGAGCCATGGTCGGTTGTCTTCGTACAGGATTTCTCCAATATATACGACCACAATTATGATTGGAATGGCCCACAGGCCATTGAACCGGTGTCTGAAGATCAAATCACCGAGTGGTTGGTTGATCTGATTGCATCCATACGAGATCGTGTTCAGGATGATGGGCGACAGGATCCAGACGATGCATGTCCAGAACAACTTACCTGCCAACCATTGGATTCGGTGCGTGAAGAATTCATGGTCGATCTTGTACACGCAATGAAGGGCGATGATTGCGAGTGGACTCACAATTGTAGTCCACCAGAACAGAGTGGCATTACCACTGCTTGCCCATGTGTAGAGCAGAGCAATGATGTAGCCAATGCAGAAGTAGATAACCAAAGTGACAACCGCGATCATTGTCCGTACCAATGTCATTACGTTTTTCATGGTACTTACTCCGTACAATTTATACAGCAAAAAGTATATTTTGTCCAAGGATAAAAATTATTAAATAGACGTAAATTCGACCGTTTTTTATAAGTAGAAATTATATATGGTACAATTATTATAATTATATCCTTAACTAATTAACATGATCGATGAAAATT
>CAZVXQ010000029.1:0-8842 GCA_964630815.1 uncultured Candidatus Saccharibacteria bacterium
AAAGAATTCTGAGGATTAAGCCAAAATGTTGCAACATTTTGGCGGCCTCGAAGAATGGGTATTCTGTTTTGGGCTGTCTATTGTTATAATATACCCAATGTTCTCTACCAAAAAAGTAGATCATAAAATTATTTTGATATTGGACGTACAAAGTTCAATAATTAGAGCGTCTCTACTTGTCTCTGGAGATGCAGTACCAAAGGTCATTTATACTTTCGCTTCCGAAACAAAGAAATCAGACAATGGAGACGATTCTTCATTGATAAAATCAACATTACTTGGCATTAATGACGCTATCCAATCTTCCATGCGTTTTATTCGTCATGAAGATAACCTGGGTGGATATCCTCATATTAGAAGAAAGATTGATTCTGTACATTATATATTATCTTCTCCTTGGATAGTTTCAGAAGCAAAGATCATTTCTAAACAATTTGAAAAGGATACTGAAGTTACAAAAAAGTATATTTTTGATCTTATTGATCAGGATAGAAAAGAAATCCTAAAATCAGAAGAATCATTGCAGGTTATTGAACAAAAGATTTTTGATATTAAGCTCAATAGTTATTCTGTAAATAATTGGGAACACAAATCAGCGAGAACCCTCGATGTCTCATTTACCATTTCGGTAGCTAGTACAAAGATGGTCTCTTTTTTCATTGATCAATTTAGGCATATAGTTCATTCAAATAAGATCTTTTTCCACTCATCTTTATTGCTTCAGTATATCGGTATCGAAAAGGTCTTGGAGCCAGGACAAAATTATTGCTTGGTACATATTCATGGTGAACAAACCGATGTTTCGCTTATCCGAAGAAAATCTTGCATATTTTTTGGTTCATATGCTTTTGGGGTAAGAAATTTCGTAGATAGATTGGCTAAGGAGACCAATAATGGTTATCAGGCGGCAGATTCATTACTTTCACTATATGTTGGAAATAGGCTAGATAGTACGCTTAATGATAAAAATATCTCTGCCATTTCCAAAATTGCTAATGATTGGCTAGGTCAATTAAAAAATACTCTACTTGGTCAGCAATTCGAAATAAAAGCGCCGATGTCCGTTATAGTCACAGCGGCATCTCATGATGATTGTTTTGTAAAAGTTATCAAAGATTCAGTACCCGGAGTGCCTGTTTATGTTTTATCGGTAGATGATCTCATGACTAGAGTGGTATTTGACCATTTTGCAGAAAGGGGTAGATTGGTAGCATTATATGCCATTGCTATTCACAGCTTATTAGATTGAAATGTGTTAAAATTAAAAAAATGCCAAGAAAAGTAGAAGATATAAAACCACGCTCAATAAGGGAAGTTTCTTCACCTTCTCGTTTATCTACGACTACAAAAAAGCGCAAAAAAGTAATAGAACTAGACGGTGAAGAAGTGGTGCCTGTTCATCTAGGTGAAATTGATAATAGGATAGACAACAAAACCAAGGCAAAGGTTGCTGAAGATATGATATCAATGAAGTCCGATTTTCCTTTGCGTCGAATGCCTATAACACCACCAAATTCTGAGTACGAGGTAAAGAGCAAAATTAAATGGAAATGGCCGGTTATTACAATTTTAGCGATTATAATTGTTGGAGTAATAGGCTATTATGGTTCAATATATTATTCTCAAGCAACCTTTATTGTTGTTCCAAAAGTCATACCCGTTTCTGTAAATAGTACGTACGTTGCTCAATCCACTGGTAATGATCTGACATATGAGGTAATAACCGTTAAGAAATCAGCGACAACTACGGTAAGTTCTACAAATGGTCCCGTAACCAATACAAAAGCGACTGGTAAAATTACCCTATACAATTCCTACGGTACCCAATCAATTCGCTTGATTGCTGGAACGAGATTGTCTAATGGTGGGTTAATATATAGACTCAATAGTTCGGTCGTTATACCCGGATATACAAAACCATCTGGTACGGTAGTCCCTGGAAAAATCTCCACTACTGTATCAGCCGATCAACCAGGACAGCAATACAACGTTGAAGATATTAGCTCTGCTGATTTCAAAATTGTCGCTTATGTAGGATCGCCGAAATATTCAACTGTAACTGCAAAAGCCATAACACCTATTGTTGGTGGCTTTTCTGGTGTAAAGAAGGTGATTAGCCCTTCGACACTATCTTCTTCAACTTCAAATTTGAAAGCTCAGCTTACAGAATCGCTTTTGACTGAAGTAAAAGCCATGATTCCTTCTGGATATATTATGTACGGCAAAAATTACACAACTAGTTTTTCATCACCGGTTATAGGTGGTACCGATCCAAAGACAGCAAATATAAGTATGGAAGGAACAATTAATGCTATTGCAATTCCAAAGACAAAATTAGTAGAAACTCTGGCCGGATCTCAAACAATATCTCTATTCGGACCATTTACGTATACTTCTCCAGGTTTAGAAGAGCTTGATGTTACAATAACCAATATCAAAGATTTCTCTCCTTCAAAGAAAAACTCTTTAGTCCTAAAGGCAAAAGGTGATATGAAAATCGTCGGTACTATTCCTGTTGAAGACCTAAAAAAGAAGCTATCTGGCTTATCTCTATCGGCTACCCAAGATGTCTTCAAGTCGTATAGTGCAATAATAGAAAGTGGATCCGGAGAATTGGCTCCACCATGGGCAAATATTCCAAACGACCTAGAAAAGATCAAAGTCATTGTTGAAGAGCCTTAGTCTATTGACTTTATAGGTCTATTTCTGCTAGTATCATCTAACGTACTTTTACGCGATGGAATCAACTTCCAAATCAAATAATTTTGCCAGTGGAATAGTCGTCGAGGCTTTGCCAAATACGCTATTCCGAGTTGAGCTCGATAATTCAAAAGAAATTATCTTAGCTTACTTAGCCGGAAAAATGAGAATGAATAGAATTCGAGTTTTGATCGGCGATAAAGTTGAATTGGAACTGGATCCATATGGAGGACGTGCAAGGATAACAAGACGCCAATAAAAAAATGAGAGTAAAAGCATCAGTCAAAAAGTTATGTGCAAAATGTAGCGTTGTAAGACGTGGTGGTTATGTCTATGTTACATGCAAGGGTAATCCTAGACACAAACAGCGCCAAGGTTAGTATATAGATACAAAATATTACAATAAATCACAATGAGAATACTTGGAATTACATTACCAGAAAATAAAAGGCTAGAAATAGCTCTTACAACTATTTATGGTATCGGCCGTTCTAGAGCAAAACATATTCTGCTCAAGACAAAGATCGATGGTAGTATAAAGCCAAGTGCACTCACAGTAGAACAAGAAAACATTCTCAGAAAATTAATCGAAAGTTTCAAGATTGAGGGTGATCTCAAGCGTGAGACTGCTGGCAATATCAAGAGACTCAAAGACATCAAGACATATCGTGGATACAGACATTCTAGACATTTACCAGCAAGGGGTCAGCGAACAAAGACCAACTCCCGTACAGTAAGAGGTAATGTTCGTAAGACAATGGGATCCGGTAAAAGAAAAGAAGAGAAGAAGTAAAAGATAAAATAAACTACCATGGGTAAAAAACGAATTGTAACAACTGAAGGTGCAGAATCAAAAGACGCAAAGACTGTTGCGCCTCAAGTTTCAGCAAAAAAGCGAGTCGATACTGGTATTCTTCATGTTCAGTCGACTTATAACAACACAAAAGTGATGCTTACAGACAAAGCTGGCAATGCTCTTATGTGGGGTTCAAGTGGTGGTGCTGGTTTTCGTGGTGCAAAGAAAGGTACTCCATTTGCAGCAGCGAAAGTTGGTGAGGTCTTGGCCCTAAAAGCACAAAACATAGGACTACGCGAAGTAGATGTTGTAGTAAAAGGAGTTGGTTCAGGTCGTGAATCAGCTATCAGAGGTTTTATTAGCAAAGGTATTACAATCTCATCGATCAAAGATGAGACTCCGGTACCATTCAATGGCCCTCAACCAAAGAAGCCACGCCGAGTATAATTTACATATATGAAAATTGGACCACGATACAAAAAAGCACGATATCTAGGAGTACCAGTCTTTCCAAAGACTCAGACTCAAAAATACGCAATGCGTCTACAGCGCAAGAGTAAGACTATGGCAAGACGTGGTGCCAAGAGTGAATACGGCAAGCAGATGATGGAAAAGCAAAAAGCACGATTTAGTTATGGTATTGGTGGTAAGCAATTTACAAATTACGTCAAGAAAGCTCTAAAGACTACTGGTGACAATGGCAAGAACCTTTTGTCTTTGCTCGAAAGTAGATTGGACAATACTATGGTTCGAGCTGGTTATGCTCCATCTCACTCAGCGGCTCGTCAGATGGTTTCGCATGGTCATATTGCAGTCAACGGCGTCAATGTTCGTGTTCCATCACATCAAGTTAGAGTTGGTGATACCCTTACGATTCGAGAGGGCAGTAAGAACAAAGTAATATTCTCCAAATTAGATGAACAATTGAAAACCATCAAACATCCAAACTGGATGAGTATCGACGAAAAAACAAAAACAATCAAGATTATCGGCAAGCCTGTAAATGAATCGACTGATCTTCTGTTCGATGTAGGTGCAGTGCTCGAGTTCTATACGCGCTAGACATTATTTAATTTTAATGTATTATTATTATTCTATTTTTATAATATAAAAAACATGACCTACGACGTCGTATTACCTTCAAAACCAAAAGTCATCCGCGAAGACAAAATCAGCGGAGTCTACGAAATTGATGGCCTATATCCAGGATATGGTCACACATTAGGCAACTCACTTCGCCGTATTATCTTGTCATCTTTGCCTGGTACAGCAATTACTAAGGTTAAGATTGCAGGAGTTGAACATGAGTTTTCAACCATAGATGGAGTAAAGGAGGATGTGATTACTATTTTGTTAAATCTAAAAAAGGTACGCATTCGTCTAGATACAGATGAAGCACAGTTGATAACACTCAAAGTTAGTGGTGTCAAAGAAGTTACTGCAAAGGACATTCAAGTTCCTGGTCAAGCAGAAGTTCTAAATCCTGATTTACATATTGCTTCATTGACAGAAAAGTCAGCAGAATTGGACATTGAGCTTACAGTAGAAAAAGGTCTTGGTTATGTTTCAAAAGAAGTTATCCAAAAAGATCGAGTAGATATCGGTTCTATCACTTTGGATGCAGCATTTACTCCTATTCGCAAAGCAAATTACGAAGTCGAAAACATGCGTGTCGGCGATCGAACAGATTTCAATCGTTTGAGACTTATGATTGAGACCGATGGTACAGTCACACCACATGAGGCCTTGGAAAAATCTATAACTCTCATGATTCAACAGCTCAAAGCTATTGTTGGTTTCAAGGAAGAAGAAGTTGTAAAATCAGAAACATCCACAAAAGATGATACTGATTCAGAATCAAAAAATGAAAAGCGTGCAGAGATTGATACTGAACTTTCCAAAACCAGAGTTGATACATTGGACCTTTCACCTAGAACTGTCAAAGCCCTCTCAAATGCAAATATTCGAACCTTGGGTGGACTTTTCCGCAAGAAAGAATCAGATATCATGGACGTTGACGGTTTGGGAGCAAAAGGTATGCAAGAGATCAAAAAATTATTGGCGCAATATGGAGTAACTTTGCGACAATAGATTTGAGATTTTAGATTTAAATTTTAAGATTATATGCGTCATCATTCAAACACAAGAAAATTCGGTAGAGAAAAGACACAACGTCATGCTTTGATGCGTTCTTTGGTGCGCAATCTTATTCGTGATTCACGAATTGAGACTACTACTGCCAAAGCAAAAGAGTTGCGACCAATGGTAGAAAAATTGATAACACGTGCAAAAACAAACACTCTAGCAGGTCGTCGGATTCTCAATACTCGCATCCAAAATGAAGAGATTACAAAAAAGTTGTTTGATGTTGTTGCTCCAAAGTTCAAAGATAGAAATGGTGGTTATACTAGGATTGTTCGTCTGCCAAATCGAGATTTGGATGGTAGTCCAATGTCACTTATAGAATTTGTACAATAATATGAAATACACAATAGACGCACAAGGAAAAAAGATCGGTCGAGTTGCAAGTGAAGCTGCTGCTCGTCTTTTGGGTAAGCATTCTACAAGTTTTGCAAAAAACACAGTAACAGAAGATCAAGTTGAGATTATCAATGCGGGTAAGGTTGATGCAAGTGCTGCCAAGAAGGTCAAAGATAAATATGTTACATATACCGGATATCGTGGTGGCCTCAATACTGAGTCTTTGGGTGAGCTCATCAATCGTCGTGGCATGAAAGAAGTCTTCAAGCGAGCTATAACACGCATGTTGCCTGACAACAAACTTCGAACACCAAGGTTGAAGAATCTAACAATCAAAGAATAATTTTATGACACCTACCAAATCCACAACAAAATATTTTGAAGCTGTCGGTCGTCGCAAAACCGCAATTGCTCGCGTTCGTCTTGTACCTGGCAAAAAGACCGGTTTTGAAATTAACGGCAAAGCTTTGGAAACATATTTTCCAGTCAAAGAGATGCAGATAACAGCAGAAGAGGCTCTCGCAAATTCAAAAGCAGCAGAGAAATTCCATGTTAGTGCAAAGATAGTCGGTGGGGGTATATCAGCTCAGTCTGAGGCTCTACGACACGGTATAGCACGCGCATTGCTCGTTTATGATCTCCAACTTCGTGGTACCCTCAAGAAGCTCGGTTATCTTCGTCGTGACCCTCGTGCAAAAGAACGTCGCAAATTCGGTCTCAAGAAAGCTCGCAAGTCTCCTCAGTGGTCAAAGAGATAGTGAGAACCTCCGCGAGGCGAGGCCTCGAGACAAAAAAGGAGCAAAAGCTCCTTTTTTGTGGCCAATGTTCGTGTGTGGTCGCCTACAGTTCTCGCGAGGCCTCGCCTCGCGATGTTTGCACCGCTTCGCTGTTTCCGCTAATATAGAAACATGAATAATAACGATGAAAATCAAAATGATATAGTTCCAGAGACCGAAGAGGTTTCTGTCCAAGATGATTCTGACACCCTCGATGATTCTGTTGTTGCCGAGGAAAATGCTCTAGAAGCAGTCAAAAAATTAAAAGAAAAACTCAAAATTTCAGAAAAAGAAAGAATGGAGTATTTGACTGGTTGGCAGAGGGCAAAAGCTGACTTGGTCAATGCTCGCAAGAGAGATGAAGCTGATAGGCAAGAGTTTATGAAATTTGCTAATGAACGTCTTATCGATGGTTTGCTACCAGTGCTCGAAAGCTTCGATATGGCAATTGGTAACAAAGAATCATGGGAAAAAGTCGACAAAAATTGGCGTGTCGGTGTGGAATATATCTATACCCAACTCAAAAAAGTCTTGGCCGACAGCGGTCTTGTGGAAATCAATCCTCTGGGAGAAAAATTTGACATTAATCGTGATGAAGCAACCGAATATGTGCCCGTTGAGACAGAAGCTGATGATCACAAAGTACTTGCTGTACTCCAAAAAGGCTATACTCTCAACGGTCGACCAATGAGACCACCAAAGGTTAAGGTTGGTGAATGGAAAAAATAATTACTAATGGAGAACTTTAAGAAATTCATCGGTCAATCTTCTCGTCATTTTATAATGACAGGCGCTCTTTTGCCAAGCTCTAAATCTTTGGCAAAAAGAATGATGGCAAAGATGAATGGTAAGGTGATTGTTGAGTTGGGTCCTGGTACAGGAATCTTTACAGAACAGATTTTGAGATTACTTCCAAAAGACGGTCTGCTAATATCGATCGAAAAAAATAAAGTCTTCTCCGATTATCTTAGTGACAAAATAAAAGACGAAAGATTCAAATTGTACAATGGTGATGCTTGTAACTTGTCTTTGTATCTTAGGGAAAATGGATATGAAAAGGTTGATTATATCGTTTCTGGTTTACCACTGGGGCATTTTAGTCGTGAAGTTAATGGTAAAATCCTCTCTGAGGCCAAAAAATGCCTCTCAGATGATGGAATGTTTGTTCAGTTTGAATACCTATTGGCTGGTTATAAATCCATAAAGAAAGTCTTTCCAAAGGTTTCTATTTCATTTGAGCTTTTCAATTTGCCACCTGCATTTGTGATGAGATGTAGGAAGTAGGGGGAAGGATTGTTTTCGCTAGGTGAGTCCTGAAAAAACTACTTGAATTTTTCTAAAAATGACTTACAATATGAAATGTAAATATGATCACATCACTTAGTCGACCACAATTCATTTCTCGAATTTTCACAGACGTTAGCGGACGCCAGTTTCGACTCAATTTCTTTGTGGCGGTCGTAGATGGTGAGGTTCGTGGTCATCTGCTTTCTGTTGAGCCTATTTCAAATACAGTCAAACTTCTTGATGGGGAGGTAGCGGAGGGTTTTATTTGTCTACCCATTGTTTGTTCCGATAAAAAACCTGATAATGCGTACGTCTCACCATTTATTTCTGTTGTTTCTCCATATTTTTCCCTAGAATTTCTGATCAATTCTCAGCCGACGAGAGCGCCTTCTCGTATCTAATGTTTTTGTGTGTTTTTCTCATAATGTAAAAGTGTTGAAAAGTTTGACGCTTTATAGAAGTGAGAAAAAGTAACGTTGCTCGTGACCCGGTTCTTTAAAATTGAAATGTGGCTCAACGCCTAGGTTGCACCTTGGTAAGCAAACAGATTAAAATTGTTCATTATCAACAAAAAAGTAAGAAAAAATCACCGACAAGCACGAATGCGAGTCGATGAGAGTAGTCCTTTTAAGTTTGGAAGGTGACTACTTAACCTCCACTGATTTGACAAAGTGTGCGAATGTCTTGGATCCAACCACGGCGAGTTTGTATTCGACAACCACAAACTTTACCGTTGTACCAAGCTCGAGTGCTTCGACACTGAATCCTTGAGCCGCTAAGACCTCGGAGTTCGTGACGGTGA
>CAZVXQ010000030.1:0-8827 GCA_964630815.1 uncultured Candidatus Saccharibacteria bacterium
GGCCAATACCGTCTCAAATGTGTATGATTTACCAAAATTATCGAGAAAAATAAACCATGAATATCTAAGTTTTACTTTTAAATAATATGAGAAAATAAATAAACCAATAGCAAACAAAAAAAATATAGACACGAAAACAGCTGCTAATAATTTGCCATCATTAATAGATTGAAACATAACATATATGACCCCAACAAATACCAATAATGATAGGAGAATTGGTATAAAAAAGTAATGTAGCAAAAGACTCAATCTAAGTTTTAAGCCGGGCCAAAAAAGCCTTGTTGCAATTCTCCAACTATCTTTTGGCTCTAGATTCTTATTATCAAAATATGAATCGACCCAAATTTGCTTTTCAATCTTAAGAATGAATCTAATTATCATTGAGTAAATACCAGCAAACAAAAGATACAATCCAAAACTAACAAAAAATAACAAAGAGTTGGCACTCATTATTGCTTCAATATCATAATAATGGTTGAAAATATATCCGGCAACCACAAGCAAGAGATAAGGCCAAACAACAAGAAATATTCTTTTTGCTAATAGCAACTTGCGTTTATTCAATTGCCTACCCATTTCTTCTAATAATTGCCCATAATTTGGTAATAGACCTACATTTTGATTTTCCATGGCAGAATTATAGCACTTTGAGAGCAAAAGATGCTTACTAAATTGAGTACTTGAAAATTTATAGACCAACAAAATCTAATCAACTTTAATTTTTGAAAATATTTCTTGTTGTTTTAATTCAAGAATTTTAACAAAATTTTCATTGTCTTTATTCATCCTATCTATATCTATCTGATCTCTATAATACGCACCAGGATTACCCCAATTATTGCTAAATTCAATGAATCTGCACTGAGTTGTATTTAACATTTGAACGTATCTTTCTAAATTAAATGTTTGATTCATACCATTTTCTGTCTGAACCACTTTGTAAAAAGGATGGTTATCTATCTGTACAATAAGAGTTGAGGTAGCGGAACCTTTGTTACTAAAATTTTCAATACTGCACCAATTACCTAAACCACCAACCTGAGCAATCCCCTTAGAGATAGTCAACGAATTGGAAACCTGACTCTTGTTTCCGAGAGACTCCCAATATTTTTGATCGAGTTTTATCTGTATCTCAAAATTATCATCGGAAGTAATATTGGCCTCAGGGATATCTTTTGGAATAGTCAACGTAATGCCGGAATCATTGCCATTTCTAGTACTGTTGTAAATTGAATTAGACTTATTATTATTTGCAACCCAAATAAAATACCCCATAATACAAATGATTACAAAAGAAATAATTGATATTAATATTTTTTTCATATATTCAAAGTATACACCAGATCAATGATTTATCCATAAACTATATGAGTTAAAACTGATCTTGTATCTTAGCTAAAAGCTATTTCCTAAAATTTTCTAAATGGGTCACGTGGTGGCGCAGGTTAGAACAATCTTCGAGCGAATCGATGATGCTACGATCTACATTCCAAGCTTCAAAGATTGTTACACTACACCCGCGCTCACTGTATCAGATAAATAATTTCATATGTTTTTTATTGAAGCTTAATCTAAAGTGCCACCCGGAAAGTAAACTTGCTAATTTCAGATAGAGTCAGTTTTTGCCTCTTATTTGAGACTTCGTCCAAATTCTGGATAATCTGTCTTAATGTCTCAACAGACTCATTCCTACCTAACAATGGTTTAACACCAATTCCATAACGGTCTTTAAGATTATCATACTCGCGTAATAAATCTTGAAGTGGATTTTGTTCCTTACGTGCAAGATACTTAATCGAGTTAAAAACAAAACTGATTACAAAATCTATACGATAATTACCATCAACAGCTATCTTATGTGGATTAAGAGATAATTCACCTACTGGAAGCTCTGCACCAAAGAGTTTTTTACTGTCCTTGGTTTGAAATGAGCTCGATTGCGGACACAAAGAGTAATCAGCTCTCAATAATTCATTACCGATTTTGTAAAGCACAAAAGACTGAATACCGCCAATTGGAGCATTCTGCGGTGCTTCATGTATATGGATGATCTCAGCAATTTGGGAGTAATAATCAAGACGTTTTGCAATAACATTTTTTATGTCTTTATCTTTGAATGTAAACCAAACGTCAAGATCGCTATATAAATCAGCATCACCCCTTGCAACAGATCCAAATATATGGGCTTCAATTGCAATACTTTTAAATGCCTCCTGAATTTTTGTTATAGTTGATTTAATTTCTTTCATAATAAAATATGATTCGCAACCTAGAGATTTCCATTACTCAGTATCTATAATATTAAGAATAACAATACTATAAATGTTAATGTTCGTACAGGCCTAAGAGGTAGACCGTGTGTCTAACCCATGACTACACTCACCATATCTAAAAAATTTATCACTAATCAACCTGAATTAGCAACGCAAATTAAATTTTCCTAACTTCATATCGCTGGGGTGCCTAGAGAGGATCGAACTCTCGACGCCGGTTCCACAAACCGGGGTTTTACCACTAAACTATAGGCACCATATTGCTACTACCCCCTTACAATCTTCTTCATAAATCTTTCCATATAAACACTATCATGATGTATGAGGTGATGGCAATTGTGACATACCCAAGCCAAATTATTCAAGCTGTTATTATAATGATTCTTATCGATATGATGAACCGCTAGTATCTTTTCGTTATTGGTACCACACATTGAACATATTTTGGCAACATTATGACGATTAAGCACACTTTTATAAGCACTTTTGCCAGTTTTCCAATTTGCATGCTTTTGACCAACGAATTCCGTATTTCTCCATTTTGTCTGACATGATTTACTACAAAAAAATTTTCCGCTTTTTGAATTTTTAATATCTTTTGGTTGTTTATAAGATTGCTTTCCACAAATATTACAATCTACCAATTTTCCTCTCCTAGTACCAATATATTTGCAATTTAGAGAACAATATTTTCCATAACCATGCTTTAGCCATGACGGTTTTACATCAAACAAGATTTTACATGTTTTACATTTAGTCTCTACCATATTGGACTTTCCTAAATTAGATTTAATAAACTGGAACATCCTCCTTTATACCAGATTTATGGTTAGTAAGTCGAGCCATAGCATAGAATAGTGTAGAAAGACGATTTAGGAAAGCTAGAGTCTCTTTTGACACCTTAATCTCACCAGTCTCAAATGCTGACACCACTCTCCTCTCCGCTTTGCGGGTCATGGTGCGCGAAATATCAAAAAGCACTGCCAATTGGGTACCACCTGATATGAAAAAGGTTTTGATCGGTGGTAATTGTTTCTCAATCAGAGCAATCCAACTCTCCAACTGTTTGACCTTGCTTTTTTCTATCTTTTTTTGCGCTCCAGCAACTTCGGCTTGTATGATGAAAAGACAATTTTGCACCCAAAAAACTATTTCACCAAAAGTCTTACCATCAATATCCCAACCAACTTCTTTTACCATAATCTTTGACATACCCAAAAAAGAATTGAGCTCATCCAAAGCGCCCAAGGACTCCGTCTGACACGAACTCTTTGAGATTCGCTTGGCTTTTGGATCAAAATTCCTTGTCATACCATCGTCCCCTGCTCTTGTATATAACATATACATAGTATAACAGATCGATTTGGATGTTTGGCAAAAAATCTTTATTCATTGTAAACTATTGGCATGATTCCTATCGGTAGACCTGAACATCTTGGAAGAAAAACATTTGTCATAATGTTACTTCAAGGAGCCCTTCCAGGTATTATACTTCTATTCCTTGTCATTGCACTTTCATTTTCTTCAGACAAAATAGAAGAGCAGATAAACACCAACTCAGACACTATATCCGGAATTTTTCCTGTCATTGGTAACAATTTACAAAATCTAGGTTCAACATTTATTCCATTAATATTTTTCTTAGCAATATTGCTAGGCTGTATTGGAATAATTATTAGCGCTCTTAGATATAAATTTTTTATTTTTACTTTGGAAGAATTCGGTATACGCCTTCGCAAAGGTGTGCTTAGGGTGATAGAAATATCGATACCATACCGACAAATGCAAAATGTAGATGTTACCAGACCACTATTTTATAGATTGTTTGGTCTAAGTAGATTGGTCATACTCTCCGCAGGTCACGAACAAGTCGAAGAAGGCGATCAAACAGATACAGTATTCGATCCGATTGATAGTGAGATAGCAGAAGAGATAAGAGTTCTTCTTGGTAGACGTATTGGCGTTCAAGTCATTGAACACGAAAGTGAGGCAGATCAACAAGATGTTCTAGCAAGATCACAAAAGGTAATGGATTTGTAAAAATGATCTAGTTTATTGATTGTGTGTCTATTTTATAAGATCCGTATCAGTGCGCCGTCTGGGACTTTATTAGAACGGAGTTAATGGCCACCTAAATCGATTTCTCCAATATACTACCACGTTGATCTATGAGATTGAGTATAAGCTCACCAAATAATGAATTTGCCCATCCAAACCACGGTCGAGTGAATTTTTTCGGATCATCGACGCTTACACTCTCGTGAATAAAATACGTACCAGCATGAGTCTCTTTTAATGTTTTAAGGCATGAGGTAATCTCTGGTTCATCTTTTGACGTAAGCGCCTGAATGATAGTAGCCATTGGCCAGAAATGATCGACAACTCCAGTATGAGGACTTGTAAGACCGTAAACAGCAGAACCTTTCGCATAAAATGGATTCCACTCACTAAGAATGAATTTCCTAGTTGCGATGTAGACAGGATCGTCAGTTGAACAGTATCCAAGATAGGGCAAGCTCAAGAGACTCGGAACATTGGGGTCGTCCATGAGGCAGGCCGAGCCAAAACCGTCAATTTCGTAAGCATAGATGTCTCCAAATTCCGGATGCTTTACGATGCCATACTTTTTTATGCCGTTATCGATTTCTTCCGCCAACTTTGATATCGAATCTGTCAGTTCATTCTCATTCAATTCCTTAAGAATCGGTACAACGCCACGCACTGTCACAACAAGCATTGCATTCGACGGTATGGAGTATGGGAATACAGTCTCATCATCTGAAGGTCTGAAAATATTTCTGACCAGTCCGCATTTTTTGCCTGGGTAGCCATATCCCGAAAGTCTGACAGACGGAAACGTCTTGCCGTTAGCCATCGTAAACCGAAATAGATTCTTGACCCCATTTTTATCTAGTGTCTCTTGCTCCTTCTTCATCAGTTCCAAAGAACTCTTTATAGCCGATACCCATGCAGAATTGAAAGGTACTTTGTCTTTCGTATTAGCATAATAACCTGCGGACAATCTGAAAAAAGCCGCAATGCTATCGATTTCGTATTTTCTTTCCCAGACACCTTTTTTCCAATGTTTGCCGTGTGGCCACCATGGATTTTTAACAGGATGCTTTGTCGCTATATCCTCAAATGAATTCGCGTATGGATCAATAAGCAAGCATTGTGTTTGTCGATGAACTAACCCTTGTACCATTTTTCTCAGACTCTCGTCATTTTTGATGTATCTTAAATACGGCCACACTTGATTGGTTGAATCTCGGAGCCACATTGCGGCAATATCTCCTGTAGCAATGAAAGTATCCGGATTACCATCTTTGTCCTCACGATAATAGACAGTCGTGTCCAAAGTACTCGGAAGGCATTGGACAAACATCTTCGAAAGTTCCGGGTCTTTTATCTGAACCATTTTCTCTCGAATCACATTCTCAATAATATCGCTCCGAAAAAGTCTATTTTCGACCTTCGGTCTGTCTTTTAGTTTTGCAAAATTTATCTTTTTCATTGCTCAATTATATAACAAAAAAGAGCCTCGTTGTTAGCGAGACCCTTTGTGATACCATCCTCTTTGCCCTAGACGAAATGCATATCAGCCAGGGACTCAACCGGTGTAAGTTCCGGCTTGATGTTAAGTGATTGTCCGATCGCGCCAGCCATCAGGTTGTCGATTTTCTCGGGCTTGATATGCTCGAATTCGACTGTAACCTGACAGAGGCTGACGATTTTGCCGCAGACCAGGTGCTTGCCCAGGGGATGACGAGCGACGTGTCGGATCAATTTGAAACCGTTTTCACCGACTTTCTCCTTGGCCACTTTGCTACCCCGTTTTGCCTCGCTGAAGGAAATCACACCCCACTGACCCCGAGGTTTCCTAGGAGTAAACTGCAGGCCATCTTGGTCACAGAGTCTCCCCACACTCTTGTCCTGTGGAAAATATGACCGCTCACTCGAGCCTTTCGGCGCATACAGTCTGCAACAAATTTCAGATATTCTCTACAAGGAAGGACTTCGCACCTGCTCTGGTGACAAAGTGCGCAAGGGAAAAATCCATAAAGTTCTCTCTAACAAATTCTATATGGGCCTCATGGAAAGAGACGGCAAAATCTATCAGGGCAATCACGAAACGTTGATTTCAAAATCTATATTCGACAAGGCTCAAGATATTCTCTCTGGCCGCGTTCATTCAAGGAAACGTAATCATTTCTATTCAGCCCGAGGCTTCCTACAATGTGCCTCATGCGGCTGTAATTTAACTTGTGACACCAAGAAAGGCTTCAAGTATTACTACTGCACCAACGGCAAAGGCAACTGCGAACAGCACAAAAAGTACATGAGGTCGGAATTTATTGATGAACTTCTGGCCAAGATGCTCCTTAACCTCAAATTCGACGAAACTCTCATTCAAATATCCTCTGATGCTTACAAAGAATCAAACCAGAGTAAAATTGATTACACCCAATCGGCCACTGATACCATCGCAAACGAGCTAGAAGCCCTTACAAAGAAGGAATCTGTCTTAACCGACGGATATGCTTCAGAAGTCATTAAACCTGACATATACGAGCAGAAAATGCTGGAGATTGAAAACAAGAGAGCTGAGCTTCAGGCGCAACTGAAGGAAATTAACTCAAAAGGACCCGTCACTCAAGTTACTTTCGAACAGATCAAGAATATTTTTATAGACGGCAACAGAGCCTCGGAAAAGTATATGGCTTCCGGAGATGAGGCAAAACGAAATATGCTCTCAGAGTTACTTTCGAACGCCACGATCAAGAATCAATCTGTGGCTCAGTATCAATTCAAAAGTCCATATCAGGTGCTCGCGGAAACACCCAAAAACATTGATTTTGAAAAAATGTGCGCGGGAGAGGACTCGAACCTCCATGCCCTAACGGGCGCTACCACCTCAAGGTAGTGCGTCTACCAGTTTCGCCACCCGCGCATCAAACAATAATTCAATATCTCAAGGTCTTCACTATATCTAATATTCTCCACACTTTCAATACTAAACAAAAAATCCGAGATAACTCGGATTTTTTGTTTTTATGCTTTTGAAGTTTCTTCTGGCTGTGAAGTAGTAACATTTTCTGTTGCTACTGGAGCAGTATCATCTCTCATATCCATAACTTTACGCATTTTCCTGCGAATCTCTTTTGCCGCTTTGCGTCTTACGAAATATAGTTTTGCACGACGAACTTTTGAACGACTAACTCTCTCAACTTCATCGATCATAGGAGAATACAAAGGAAAAGTCCTCTCTACACCAACACCATCCACCACCTTACGAACTGTAAATGTAGCACCAGCCTCGCGACCGTGTTTGTGAGACATGATAATACCTTCGAAAGCCTGCAAACGAAAACGACCTTTGTCTTCTTCGATTTTCTGCCAGACTCTAACTGTATCACCAGGACGGATGTCTAGTTTCTTGCGTTCTTCAATATTTACTGGGGTTATTACCTTTGTTGCCATAGTGGGAATACCTTATCATACAGTCGCCAAAGATTCAATACCCAAAGCCTTGAGACCAAGAGAAAAGTCTTCCGGAAGAGGTGCTACTACTTTTACTTTTTTACCACCGATTGTCTCAAATTCTATAGACCTTGAATGCAAAGCCAACCTATTGAAACCAAGTACTAAGCTCTTTTTTGGAGCATATAGTAGATCTCCAACAACTGGATGATTGATGGCATTTAGATGTACTCGAATCTGGTGAGTTCTACCAGTCTTTGGTTCTACTTCAACATAAGTAAACTTCTGATCACCTCCTGTCATGTCGCCTTTTGCATCGATTAGGCTATCTATATGCACTTTACCTACTCCAATCTTTGTCCAATATGTCTCAGCCTCTCTCATATCCCCTCTTGCTCCTCTCTGAGCAGAAAATTTACGGAAGTCTTTCCCAGAACGGCCGATCGGTCTATTTATGGTACCGAAATCTTCTTTCATTTCCCCCCAAACAAAAGCTAAATATTTTTTTGAAATTACTCTATCTTGAAACTGTCTTTTGAGGTTTTCATGTGCCTCGGGATTTTTTGCAATGATAAGAACACCAGATGTTTCCCTATCAAGACGGTGAACAATGCCAGCACGATTGATATCTTGCCCTTTTTCATCTCTCATCTTGTCTCCCACATTTATTGTTTCTGGATAATGAGAAATTACCCAATCAGTAATGAATGGGCCTGTAGCCCTACCATCTGAATGCACCATAATACCAGCTGGTTTATTGATAGCCAGACAATCACCGTCTTCATATAATATTTTGATATTTTCTATTCCCGTATTGCTCATAATTAGAATATACGCTAATCTGTATCTTAGCGCAATGAATATGCGCTCTTAGCTCAGTTGGTAGAGCAGCGCTTTTACACAGCGAAGGTCGGGGGTTCGAATCCCTCAGGGCGCACAGTCTCAAGCAATTTATTTTACCACCTCTACAAATGAGCCGTTTTTGACCTGTTCAACATAGAACTGCCGGTCCACTTCACCTCCAGTGCGATATCGGACTACTCCCAACGTTCCAACCGGGTGTTCCGTAC
>CAZVXQ010000031.1:0-8539 GCA_964630815.1 uncultured Candidatus Saccharibacteria bacterium
GAAAATATAGACAAAGCATTGGCAAAAGCAAAGTCGTAGACCGCACCTCCCCCTCCTCTTAATGGTGGTGCATTGAGAGGAGTGATGAGGCGCGATAATGAGTCTGGTCAACTCGCACGCCTTTATTTTTCATTGCCATGCAAGACGAAAAAGCAAAAGTAAGAGATGTACGAAATGGCGATTGGTATTGGGTTAGCAAAGTACTGCTTGATGAGTATGGAAGCAAAATACAGCCAATCGGCATCGCTATTTATAATTGCCTCGCTGAACACGCCAATCAGGAGGGTTTTTGCTTTCCTTCACATAAATATATTGCCGAAAAAATTGGATCAAGCATTTCGAGTGTTCAGAGAGGAATCCGGCTTTTGATCAAGCTAGGAATAATTAATAAGAAGCGACAGCGATACCACAATGTGTACTACCTGTTGAAATTAGATAGGTCAGATAGACCGAACTCAAAACAGATCGGTCAGTCTGACCGGCAGTTCGGTCATACAGACCGGTCGGATCGGTCCATGGGAACTACTAACAAGAATAAAGAAAAAGATTTAAATAAAAAGAATTACGATCAAATAAAAAATTTCAAAGAACTAAGATCGATGTTAGCAGAGAAAATGTCAATCGGAGGGGTAAAGATAAAAATCATAGACGGCAAGAAGCACATGTGGACGGGACATCAATGGGAGGCAGTCAAGGATACTTAGATTGCTTTTAACGGTTCGGGGAGGAGGTCGAACCCGGGCTATTAAATGGTCGTTTATTAATCATTTATGATCAGGGCCCAAAAGCCCAAAAATTAAAAACAGTATGGACAGAGATGAATCAAATGTCGGCAATTGTCCCCATTGCACAAAAGTAATCTTTCGTGATGCGGTTTTCAATTCCGAAGCGATATTTATAACCCGATGTCCCCACTGTCAGAAACCAGTAAAAGTATGCGTTCGGAAAAAAGTTGAAATCATTCTTCTTCCGGTCGATGATCGTAAGGGAAAAGACAATACGGGGGTCAAGCTGACCATGATTGTCTTTGTCTTGTTCTTGCCAACAGTAATAGATCTTTTTTTAAACAGCTTTGATCTTTTGGACGGCTTGTTCTGACTCAGTGAGAATATAAAGCAAAAGGAGCCCTTTTTGAGCCCCTTTTTTGCCGTTTGTTTGCCCCTTGGGCGAGCTTTCTACAGCTCATCCGACAGTTCCACCGCATCGTCCTCATCTAACCCGTATTCCTCCATAATTTCCTGAACATGCTCGGCTTCTTCCTTGTCGAGGTCATGACTTTCCATTAACTCCGCCACTTCTTCGGTGGGTGCATCATCATCCTCGATTTCTTTTTCAATATCGTCTGACATATTTTATTTGCTATTTATTGCCCGAACATAATTGCAGTAATCACAATCGGGGCTAGCCTCTGGAATATCAGAATTATTCAAACATGCATGTGCTTTGATTAGAGTTTTTTCAACCCAAGAGTCATCACCTTTGTAAGGAATGAGTGTTATATCAAATTCCAATTTACCATCAAATGCCTTACGGTCAGTTTGGCCGTTGCAATAGACAAAATATCCAGTATCAGAAACTTTATATCCGTTCTGCCGGAGTAACCATTGATAGACTTCCATCTGTCGTTTGTAGCCATCCTGCCAGTCCTTGTTTAATTCTGTAATCTCCTCATCCTTTGATGTAGATTTATAATCAACAACGATGTATTCACCCTTAGAGTTAATCCATAGATCATCAATGGCACCAAATACAAGAAAATTTGTCAGTGGATGTGTATGTTGAATGCCGGTGAAGTTATGTCGCCATTTGTCCAAATCAGCATGAGCAACTGGTTGAGCATCGATGCCGTATTTCTCAATCAATGGATGTTTTGTGCCATTTGCTCGATGAATATCAAACTCAAGTTTTAATAAATGGTCAACTGCCGAATTAAGAGCAAAAGGAAAGCCCGGTGGACGGCTGACACCAAGTTTGCGATCGTAGTAAAAACATCTTGGACAATTTAAGAACAGATCAATTTTAGATCGTGATAATTTAAAAGGTTCGGCGACTTTTGAATCGTATAGACCTCTTACTCTTTGTGCTGTGTAGTATTCTGACATAATTTTGTGATTTATTTTTTAACGAAAGCGACACTGTATTTTGCTCGTGTTACCGCAACATATAATTTTGAAATATCACCGGCTTTGGAAATATCGCTGGTATTTAAATATGTCAGCATCGGTTTTGTTGGGAAAATTACAACTCGCTCATATGTTCTACCTTTCGAAAGCCCAATATTAATTGCTCGTAAATTCATTGTATTGGTTTTTTTATTATATCTAAGAATCGTTGGTTTATATTGCTCAACATATTCAAGCACATCTTTTACTTCAATGTAGAATATTCCATCATGCCCAGTGATATCGGCATTCTTAGATGTTGTTTTTGGTAAATGAGGAAATAAAGCATCTCCAAAATCGCAAATGCTTTGATTGCATCGGTAGCACTCGTTCCTTTCCTCAACTGTTACCAACCCTTCTTGTTGTTTTTGAGCCACCCAATCAAAGATAAAAGTCTTTTTAAATCTTTTGTTTTTTAAGGAATTATTTGTGCTGAATGTTGCTTGGCGAGGATCTCCGACAGCGACAATGTAAATTGATGAATTGAAAAGCTTTTCTAAAAAATTTAAATCATAACCAGCAAAATCTTGAACTTCATCTACAAAAATATAATCATATACACCCTGCAATCGGTTAATTATTGATCCGTTCGACTGGTCATCTACATAACAAACAAAGTCAGAAACTCTATCTCTAAAAATGTCATTCCCTTTAGTAAAAAAATATTTATCAATATTGCTTTTCTTTATTCGTTTGAGCTGATCAGGGATATCTTTAAAAATGATTGAATTCACTCTGCCTTTTTGCGTAACTGAACTCTGGTAAGGCCTGACCCCATCCTGTAAGAGAAAACTGTACCAAGACAAAATAGTAATATTTTTTGGGACGCAACCATTTTTTTGAATTATGTAAGAGTTTATTTGTTCCAAATTTTCATTAGTGTAGGTTGTTATTAAAACTTTCTTGTCTGTCAAAGAAAGAGCCTCCTCGACAATGCAAGTCGTCTTTCTTGATCCAGCACTCGCCACGATTACTTTATTTTTATGAGATAGCGTCTTGCACATATTGAGGGAATTGTATGCTCTCAGAGGTTTCAAATAATTTGAGAGCACACTCTGTCTTGTTGTTTTCCATGTAAATCTTAAGGGAATCGTTATCGGCATGACTTGTCCCCAAAATTTTATTTAATAGCTCAAGACTATTGCTGGCAATTAGATTAGGCTCAAGAGTATTTAATGTATTATCAGAACTCGCAAATATTTTTATATTTGCTTCACTGGAATAATTCTGATATTTTTCCACGACTTTTTTTTGGTAATCACCATCGTTGTCAGTAACAACAGCAACAGAATTTTTAAGCTCTTTTGCAATATCCAAAAAACGACTGAATGATAGACCTCTAACATTTATTACATCTATGCCATCTTCAATTGGTAATTTATTATTTTTCACTAGGTATGCCTTTTGGATTATCAATTCATCCGAAGGGCCCTCAACTAAAATAGTCTTTTTTGCGAGAATTAGACGAAGCGTGTCATAGCCGGAAAGTTTTTTGAAATAGTTTTGAGTATCTGTCGGTAATTTTTTAAGAAAAGCCTTGTTGCCATTATAGATTAAAATTACTTTCTCAATGCCAAGTTTGTTTAATACATAAGCACTGTGTGTTGTGGCAAAAATTTGTTTTGATTCACATTTGGTCTTAATTTTAGATATGAGCGTATTCATTGATGAAAATGAAAGATGGTTTTCTGGCTCTTCAATGAGAATCACATGGGAGTCATCTGCTCGTCGTTCAAGAGCCAGCATAATTTTGAGGGCGTTTTGTTCTCCCTTACCTACGAGCTGAAACGGTAATTCGTCAAGATGTGGGACTAAATTTGTCTCCCAATTTGACTTTTGTGAGATGTCAATGGAAATAGCGAGATTTTTGTCAGTTATTGCTCCTTTCCGTTGCGTCAGTTTATCATTGATACCCTGAATAGATGGCTCACTTGAAAATTTCTCTTTGAGGTTTCTATATGCTACAGAAAGAGCGACTCTCTCTTTAGTATCTAAGCCGTTGTTAATAATATTTTGTAAATAATAATCGGTACCGCTCTGCAATCTGATCGTTGTGGCATCGATGTATGACAAACCAATTGGCAAGCTTCGTGCAGTGATGGCATTATTTGCAAAAGAAAACCAATGAGCTTTGTAATATTCTGTTGGAATTATTTTAACTTGAGTTTTATCTTCGATTAATTTTGAATATTCATCTTTATAGTCATCATCAAACACAATCTCAAGCTTTACTCCAGGACAATCCAGTTTTTCTGTATTATTATTGCCTCTTAAAAATTCTAGCTCGTCATGGTCGGATAAATAAAGCTCAATAATAATCTTGGGGAGCTCTGGGTTTTCATCGTTGTTTAATTTTCTCAAATACTCCTCAACACACTTCTTATTAAAAAGATAGGGTGAAAGCTCTGTGTCAATTGGTTTGCAATTAATTCTTTTTGTAAGGGCAAGATTGATTGCTTCAAGAATTGTTGATTTTCCTGCTTCATTGTCGCCAACTAAAATATTCAAATCATCATTGAATTCCAATGTAAATGATTCGAAGATCTTATAATTTTCTATGTGTATTTTACTGATCATATTAATTTCCCCAATCCTTGCACAAGACTTCGGCTTGTTCCAAAACAGTCTTTGTAGCTTGTTCTTGCTTATCCGGTGGGTAACCGTATTTATTTAGTAACTTCTTAACATAGACACGAAGCTTGGCTCGAACCTGCTCTTTGAGCGTCCAGTCAATCGTGGTATTTTTGCGAAGCATTGCGACTAATTCTTGAGCAATCTTTTTAAGAGTGTCGTCACCAATTTCCATAACAGCACTGTCACTCTCGCAAAGGGCGTCATAAAAAGCAATTTCATCTTCTGTAAGATTTAATTCGTTGCCTCGTTCTTTCTCTTCTCGAATCTTTTTTGCCAGTTCCACCAATTCAGCAATAACTTGAGCCGCCTCAATAGTTTGATTTTGATATTTTTTAATTGTATCCTCAAGCATCTTTACGAATGATCGAGATTTGACCAAATATTTTCTCTGCATCGTTCTAATCTCGTCATTTAAAAGTTTTTTCAATAATTCAAGAGCAATGTTTTTGTGTTCAAGATTACGAACCTCTTCCAAGAATTCATCTGACAACACAGCAATGTTGGGAGATTTTAATCCAGCCGCATCAAAGACATTAACGACCTCATCAGAAACAACTGCATTGGACACAATCTGCTTAATTGCCTGATCATAATCTTCTTCTGTCGGTCCGCCCTGACCACCATTCTGATCAAATTTGCGAATCACTGCACTGACTGCCTGAAAGAAAGCGACATCATCTCTTATTTGCAATGACTCATCGCTTGGGACAGCCAGAGAGAAAGCGTGAGATAATTCTGTAACAGCTTTAAGATATCGTTCCTTGCCCTTATCGAGACTTAAAACATAATCCATTGCACCGGAAATAACCCTCGTCTTTTCTGAAGCTTTAGATGAAAAATAAGCTGAATAATCAAACTGATGATACAGAGCCTTAACGATCTCATATTTTTCCAACATGACTGAAACTGCTTCCTCCTGCGGAATAGTCGGAGTTTCCTTGTCGTTATCAGCGTAATAAGAAAGAGCTTCTTTTAGTGACGGAGCGATACCAAGATAATCCACGATTAGACCACCTTGTTTGTCTTTATAGATACGATTCACACGAGCAATAGCCTGCATAAGTCCGTGACCTTGCATTGGCTTATCGATATACATCGTATGTAGAACGGGCACATCAAAGCCGGTAAGCCACATATCACGGACGATCACAAATTTGAGATCGTTCTTCGGATCTTTCATTCTTTTAGCAATAAGCTCTCGTTCATCTTTAGTATGAATGTGTTTTTGAAAATTAGCCGGATCGCTAGCAGAACCAGTCATTACAACCTTTATAAAACCTTTATCGATATCATCGCTGTGCCATTGAGGTCGAAGTTTAATAATTTCATCATATAGCTCAACAGCAATTCTTCGGCTCATAGACACAAACATGCCCTTGCCCTCCATTGCATCACGGCGAGCTTCGAAGTGATCAACCACATCTTTAGCGATCAATTTGATGCGTTTATCAGAACCGACCATTGCTTCCAGCCGGGCCCATTTGCTTTTTAGCTTTTCTTTTTTCGCAACCTCTTCACCCTCAGTCAATTCTTCAAACTCAGTATCAATGTGAGGTTTTTCTGACTCGGACAACTGAATTTTTGCCAAGCGTGCTTCGTAATAAATCGGAACAGTAGCATGATCTTCAACCGCACGAGAGATATCATAAACATCAACATATTCACCAAAGACCGCTCTGGTATTTTTATCGGACAATTCAATAGGGGTACCAGTAAATCCGATAAAAGATGCATTTGGCAAAGCGTCATGCATGTGTCGAGCAAAGCCATCGATGAAATCATACTGGCTACGATGAGCTTCATCGGCAATCACAACAATATTGCGTCTATCAGATAGTAAAGGATGTTTTTCGTCTTTATTCTCTGGGAGGAATTTTTGAATGGTGGTAAATATAACACCACCAGAGGCAACGCTTAATAATTTCTTAAGATCAGCCCGATCCTGTGCTTGTGTGGGAGTTTGGCGTAGTAATTCGTGGCAGTTAGAAAACACACCAAACAACTGATCATCAAGATCGTTGCGGTCTGTAAGAATGACGAGTGTCGGGTTATCCAATACCTGAATAATTTTGCCAGCATAAAATACCATTGTCAGAGATTTGCCAGAACCTTGAGTGTGCCAGACAACGCCAGCTCTACGGTCGCCCTTTTCTGAAGTAGCCCCGATAGTCCTGATGATTGCCTTATTGGTGGCGTGGTATTGATGATAAGCTGCGAGTTTTTTGATTGTTGTTTCTCCGTCAGTTTCAAAGACAATAAAATTCTTTGCAATATCCAATAGATGATTTTTGGTAAATACACCTTTGATCAAAATTTCCATCTCTGGAATAGAGGCTGGAGCGACAGTTTCTCCGTCTATGGTTCGCCATTTCATAAAGCGTTCCATGTCGGCAGTGAGCGATCCAATGCGACTATCAATACCGTCGCTGATTACACAAAAAGCATTGTAAGTAAAAAGAGAAGGGATATCTGATTTATAAGTTTGAATTTGATTAAAAGCGTTTCTAACGGTAGCGTTAACATCCGCCGGATTTTTTAATTCAAATACAACTAATGGCAGACCATTGATAAAAATGACAACATCCGGACGGCGGTTGTGGTTATTTTCAATAACAGTGTACTGATTAACTGCTAGCCAATCGTTATTTGATAAATTCTTTTGGTCTACAAGATACACCTTGTCTCCAGCAATTGATCCATCATCACGGCGGTATTCAACATCAACACCCTCCGCCAACATTCTGTGAAATGAGTGATTTGTTTCCAAAAGACTCGGATTAGAATAAGCAACATTAATAACTTTTTTAATAGCATCCTCTTGGGCGTCTCGTGGAATATTTGGATTGATCGTTGAAATAGCTGATCGTAATCTGCCGATCAAGACAATATCTTTATAGGACTCACGCTCTGGTGATTCACCATCGGGAGCAATGTTCGGTCCAAAGACAATTCCAAAACCCAACTCCTCAAGCCATTCAAGTGTTGCGTTTTCCAAATCTGATTCTGTGTATTTGTAGTTAGTCATAATGTTATTTTTTATTCACCTTATTTCCAATTTTTTGATTAATTGCTTTTTTCCAAGCCAATTGCTTGTCTGATAAATTTCTCTTCCGAATTATATCCATATAAAATTTATACTCCTTGTCGCTTATCCATCGGTTTCTTATAGCAAGCTCGAGGGTCTCTGCGTTAACCGACTTTTCAATATCTTTTCTAATTTTTGCGACAGACCGGAAAATTTTATCTGACTTATTATTGAATTTCTTAACACAACAATTCCCAACCCTTGATTCGTTATTCGTCTTATTATTTTTTATCAAACAAATTTCCAATATAGGGTAATGCCCACACAAACACTCTTCCGGCTCTTCAACTCTTTCGATATCGATCAATTCCCATTCCAATTTAGCCTCATCCCATTTTTGAGATTGGCTTAATTTGAGAAGCTCGGTTGTAAGTTTGTATTCAGACATATTAATTTACCCTTATTTTTCCGCTCATTAGTTTTGGTAATAATGAATCCTTTAAGATCTTGAGGGTTTGTGTTTGTTTTTCTTTTATTGAAATAACTCTAAAAAAATCAAAAACCACTCTATTGAAATCATTTAGAGTTTTTTTGTCGGGTATAACCACTGGGATGCTATTCATATTTGCTTGGTTAATTTTTGGCTGAACAGCACCAGTGACAAATGGAAGTATATCTACTTGATCAAGAAAAACTTTTATATATTCTGTTGTGAATC
>CAZVXQ010000032.1:0-8407 GCA_964630815.1 uncultured Candidatus Saccharibacteria bacterium
GCGCAAACCAGTCAACGCAACCAAACTAAAAAATCTGTTAACCGGCAAGGTTACCGAGTACTCTTTCCATCAATCAGAAAAGATCGAGGAGGCCGAGATCGATGAAAAAGATGTCAAATATCTCTATACAAATCGTGGAGAATGGTGGTTTTCCGATCCAGAAAATCCAGCAGATCGATTCAAAGTACCAGCCGATGTCGTTGGTCCTCAAGGTAAATTCCTAAAACCAAATACCATCGTCAAGCAATATCTTTTTAACGAGCAACCGATTAGTTTCCGTATGCCTATCACAGTCGATCTAAAAGTCATAGAAGCCCCTCCAAATGTCAAAGGTGACACTATGACTGGTGGTCAAAAAGTAGTAAAACTCGAAACCGGCGCAACGATCAGTGCCCCACTATTCGTAAATGAAGGTGATATAATCCGAGTCAATACTGAAACCGAAGAGTATCGCGAGAGAGTTAAGTAATTTAATTTATATTTTAGCAAAACAACAAAATAGGTATTTTGAGAGGCTCCGCAGGACTTTCCAGCAGGAAAGTCCGAGGATTAAGCCAAAATGTTGCAACATTTTGGCGGCCTCGAAAAATGCCTGTTTTGTTGTTTTGCGCATAATCAAACCGTGTAACAAAAAACCGAGATAATCTCGGTTTTTTTGTTATGCAATACACACTAATTATCTCGCTACGTATGGAAGTAGGGCCATAAACCTTGCTCGCTTGACCGCAACACCGAGCTGTCTTTGATATTTTGCAGAAATGCCCGTTTGTTTACGATTTAGAATGCGACCATGAGGATTCAGAAATTTCTTTAGAATTTCGGTATCCTTATAGTCTATATACTTGATATTATGTTGATTGAAATAACACTGTTTTTTCATATATTTAATTAATTAGAATGGTATATCGTCTGGATTAATCTCTTCACTTGGATAATCGATCTTATCGCCCGAACTCTCGCCCGCTTCAGCTGAAGCTGTTTTACTTGATTCATCGGATGAAGCCTTTGAGGAAGTAGTAGTGCCTGCTTTTGTACCAAACTGAACATTATCGGCTACAATCTCAGTTCTGTACTTCTTCTCGCCATTGGTCTCCCAAGATCTGGTCTGAATACGTCCTTCTACCAAAACTTGTTGACCTTTTTTGAGATACTGCCCTGCCAACTCACCTAATTTTGCAAAAGCAACAACATTGTGAAATTCTGCAACTTCTTGTCGGTTACCATCTTTGTCTTTGAAGATGCGATTGGTTGCTATACTAAAACTACATACTTTTGTTCCAGATGGTAATGCTTTGAGCTCTGGGTCTCTTGTTAGATTTCCTATAATAAACGCTTTGTTAAGATACATATATTTTTTTGTGACTCATAGAGTCATTATTGTATTAATTATGCTTCTTTAACCATTGCGTCAATGCTCTTGTCTATCTCTTCTGGAGATGCGGGCGCAGCATCCACAGCATCAACTGAACCTACAACCTCAGCTGGCTTTTCATTTTCAACTGCAATTTTTGCTGTCGCAGAAGAATGCTTACCAAGATAAGTATTTTCTCGTACTGTTGTAATGTTCAATGTTCTTATGATGGATGGAATAACTTCGATGGATTTCTTGATATTTTCGATCAAATCAGTACCAACTTCAAATTTGACCCAACCAAAGTATGCTTTGTCATATTTTTCATACGAACCGGCAACGGTTTTTTTGCGAATAGTATAGGCCAAATCTTCTGGACGAGGAAACTCTTCACTAATGATCACCGCATGGGCATCATTAAGGATTTTTTTGATCTTTTCTACCTCTTCGGACACTTTTTCTTCTGGAATAGAAGAACCTATCAAGTAACCTATCTCATAGACCGCTAATCGGTCTCCATTCTTTTCATTCATAGTTTTGTGCAACTAGTGACCCTTATTTATTTGGGACCCTATCCATAAGATAGGGACTAATTGCGATTATTTAATAATGTAAACAGAGATTAACACGAAAATGGTTAAATTGCAATATTGGCAGGCATACAATCATTGTATCAGAACAAGATAAATAAAAATGAAAATAATTATAAAGAAATAATAAAATAATTATAAAGAAATTCTAAAAAAGTTTTTTGCATTACTTAGGACATGCTGTTTTACTATATCCTCTTCAATTCCCTTGATTTGAGCTATCCTTTTTACAACTTCTATAACATTTGCCGGTTCATTTCTCTTACCACGATATGGAATCGGCGCAACATAAGGACAATCTGTTTCAGTCATTATCCTATCCAAAGGAATATACTTAATTATATCAACATAATTATCTCCAAAAGTTATCGCTCCGGTAAATGAGAAATAATATCCCAAATCAAGAAATGGCTTGGCCTCCTCTATACTACCTGCAAAGAAATGAAGATTACCCAAGACCCTAGAACGATCTTTTAGAACTTCCAGAGCTTCCTTATAAGCAGATTTACCAGAACCATTCCTAATATGAAGCATCAGAGGTTTTCTAACTTGATTTGCAAGATCTATCATGGAGACAAAGGCTTGGGTCTGTTTTTCTACCATTTCATCATCAAGATGATAAAAATCTAAACCGCATTCACCAATACCAATAGTCTTTTTATCACTTGCCAAGATTAAATATTTCTCAAAATTAAAAGCTTCTCCTCTAGATGTAAATTCCTTATTCCCCTCCCCCAATTCCTGTTCATCATGATGAGATTTTGAAGTATGAATTGGATGTAAACCAACTATTGCGTACGCATAGTCGTATTTATTTGCAATTTCTAAGGCAAGTGTCGATGTGTCATATTGAGTACCTACGGTTACAAAAGCAACTTTTTTTTCTAAAGTCCTTTTTATCACATCATCCCTATCGGCATCATACGCCGAAAAGTTCATATGACCATGTATATCTATATAATCCATTTATTTTCTAACAAAAAGTGGAGCCTCTGGCATTTTATTATTTTGGACCAAATCCAAAATTATTTTTGCTGTTTCAGGTAAGATTGGAATCAAAAGCCGACCAATAATATTTAGTCTTGCCAATAATTCTAAGATATCTTTTTTACCGCCCTCAAAATCGGTCTTGATCTTTTTGAAAGGTTGTCGATCTTGAATAATTTTGTCACTACCTGTAACCAATTCCCAAACCGCATCAGTCGCCTGTTCGAGGTTGTAATTTGCAAAACCCTCATCATACGATCTATATACATGAATCAAATCCTCACTCTGTTCTAGCTCTTTCTCAATGACTGGATCATATTTGATAGAGTTTGCTTCAGCCATTTTCATTGTTCTGGATACTAGATTACCTAAACCATTTGCCAAATGCGCATTGTAAGCGTCTTTGAACATATCCATAGTAAACGGACTATCTTCAAACGGAGATAATTCTCTAGCAACATAATATCTAAAGGCATCAGTACCAAAATTTTTTACAACATCCAGAGGATCTATTGTATTACCCAATGATTTTGACATTTTTACACCTCCCTCACCTGTAATGAAACCATCGATAATTATTTGTTTAGAAGGAGGTAATTTTGTTGCCATAAGCATTGCTTGCCACATTGCCGCTTGTTGTCGAAGGTTGTCTTTGCCACAATATTGAACAACTCCACCGCTATCAATCCAATTTTTCTTATAAGACTGAACGTCATCAGGCCAGCCCGTTGCCGAGACATAGTTGACCAAAGCATCAAACCAAACATACATTACCTGTTTATCATCATTTGGAACTGGTATACCCCAAGGCATCTTACTTGCCAATCTCGAAATACTAAAATCATCCAACCCTCTCTCTACAAAAGCTCTAATCTCATTTAGACGTGTCTTTGGAAGAACAAAATCATCATTTTTGTACAATTCCAAAAGTTGTTTTTGATATATGCTAAATCTAAAGAAATAATTTTCTTCTTCTATGACTTCGAGTTCTTGCAATGGATGTAATGGACACTTTCCTTCTACCAATTCGGATTCAGTTTTTTCGAGTTCACAACCTACACAATATTTTATTGAATAATTTTTCTTGTAAATAAGACCATTTTTGTCTGCAATTTTCCAAAATTCTTGTGCCGCCATAACATGATGTTTGTCTGTAGTACGGATAAAGTTAATTTCTGGTAATATGCCCAAAAGCGGAATAAGATTTTTGAATTTTGAAGCGTATTGATCGACATATTGTTGAGTATCGATACCCTGATCTTTTGCTTTGCGATATATCTTTACACCATGCTCATCGGTTCCGGTATTGAAAAAAACATCACAACCTTCATTCTTTTTGTAACGAGCAATAATATCAGCACGGACCAGCTCCATAGCAAAACCAACGTGAGGATCGGAATTTACATACGGCAAAGTTGTAGTGATATAAAATGGTTTGTTCATAAAAACTAGTTTACAGCCGAAAAGCCCCGGTTGCAAATCAAAAATCTAACCTGTTGGTAGTAATACGATCTGCAACTTCAGCTTGTTTATCCTTTTCAACATCATTGATATATTCCATAAAAGCGGCCGCTAGTGGAACAGCGATGAGCGCACCTACAACTCCAGCCAATTTTGCTCCGACAACAAGAGCGATTATAACCAAAATAGGTGAAATACCTACGACTTTTTTGACAACAAGCGGATAAAATACCTGACTTTCTAGTTGGTGAATAATGAAATATAGAATCATTATAAGAATACCTGTTCCAACACCGTTATATGAAAAAGCCAAGAGTATTGCTGGAACAGAAGCGATGATTGGACCGAATACTGGGATTATTTCTAATAATCCTGCAAGAACAGCAAGCATTATGGCGTATGGTACTCCTGTAATAGCCAGTACTATATAAACCAAAATACCAACTATAAGACCCAAAACAACTTGACCTTGAAGCCACAAGGCAATCTTACGCTGTGATCTCTTCCACAAATCAATAATATAATCATGATGTCTAACTGGTGCCACAATTCTCAAAAATTCTCCGACACCATCTGATTTCATTGCCAAATAAAATGACAATACCAAAATTATTATAAATGAAAAAACACCACCAAAAATAGCTTCTGCTGTATCAAATGCATTGCCACTTGAGCCAGTTACAAATGCACGCAAATCATTGATCAAATCGGCAATTATAATATTGTGTGAATCCAAAACAGAACTTGCAGTATGACCACCGAGCGCTGATATTGGATTCCAAATAGAATTTACCGATATTGAATCAGGTAAACTACCAAGAAAAGTAATAGCATCATTTAGTACCAAGGGTATAAAAAATATAAATATTTCAAAAAGAAATACAGCCACGACTATATAAACCAAAATAACCGCAATTATTCTGTTTATTTTGTAACGGACAAGTTTTCTTATAACTGGCTCAATGGCAGAGGCTATTACAATTGCTGTAATAATAACCAATACAACATCAGACATATAGTACAAAGCTCCAAGCAGGATTAAAATAGCAAAAAACTTGAGAATTGTACTAGTCTTTATAACAATATTGAGCTCTTTCGAATTGTTCATAAAGAGATTGTATCACAGATATTTTGCTCTAGACTATTTGAAAAGCAATTTTTGTTTCAAGAGGTTCTCATCTTTTGATCGTCCTATCAGAGCCATATTCAGATGTTTTGTAATAAATATCTCTTGAGCGAGCGTTTGGACATTTTCGGAAGTAACAGCATTTACCTTTTCGATAATATCAGTTGGCATATCGATAATACCTTTCATAACTTCTTGAAAACCAAAATATTCGGCCCTAGAATCAGAAGTTTCCAATTCCAACATAGTTGTTCCAGAAATATAATCTTTGGCTTTTTTCAACTCTTCTGCCAAAACAGCTTCATCCTTCAATCTTTGACACTCTTCTATAATTCCAACTATAGCCCCTTCAACACGAGCATTGTCTACTCCAGCAGAAATTGAAAGGAAGCCATGATCAGTAAACGGGTTGTGTTCGGTACGGATGTAATAGCAAATACCTAATTGATCACGCATCTTTGAGAACAATCGCGAACTCATCCCCCTACCCAAAATAGTAGACAATACCAGCATTGTCGGAATACGTTTGTCTGTAATCGGAAAAGTCCTGACACCAATTACTAGATGAGTTTGATCGGTTTCTTTTGTTTCTATCTTTATTTGCGGTTCAGTTTGCTTTTCGATAACTTTTTCTTTGCCGACTTTTTTGCCAGTACCAATAGTTGCAAAAGACTTTTCTATTTTTTCAATTGTAGATTTTTCATCAAAAGATCCTGAAACAATAACAACCGTTGAGCCAGCCAAATAATGATTATTTCGATACTTGATAAACTGCTCTCTATTGAATGATTTTACATTGCTTTCTGTGCCAGCAATATTCCATCCGGCCGGAGTATCGCCGTATAACAATTCCATGAAGACATCATGTATATGTTGCTGAGGTAAATCTTGATACATCCGAATCTCCTCAACTATGACGCCTTTTTCTTTCTTTATTTCTTCTTCATCGAAAAGTGGATTGTTATACATATCAGAGATAACATCGACAATAGTATCAATATGTCTCTTGTCGGCCTTTGCATAATAACCAGTAAACTCTTGAAAGGTAAAAGCGTTGTAATGAGAACCGATAGAATCTAGTTCGCGAGAGATGTCGATAGCCTTCGGTCGTCTAGGTGTACCTTTGAAAACCATATGTTCCAAAAAATGTGACAATCCACTCGTCTCTTTGTTCTCATATTTTGAACCCGCCTCTACCATAACCAAAACTGTTACCGATGGATTGTCTGCCATTGGTACTGTAATAATCCGAAGTCCGTTATGTAATGTTTTTTTGTTAAATTTCATACAGCAACTTTAGCATACCGATAGTTGAATTAGAAGAAAATGACCTAATCAGGAAATTGCCAAGTGTCTTTCTACTCTTTTAATTCTAACCGAATGGTTTTTTGAAACAGTATCAGTAAGTTTGTCGAATTTTTCCTCGAAGACATCAAATCGGACTTCTAAATTATCAAATTTTTGTTCAAGTCTATCCATCCTTACTTCGATCTTATCCATTCTTACTTCAATTTTATCCATTCTTTTTTCGATTCCTTCCATCCTTACTTCAATTCTATCCATTCTCTTTTCAATTTTATCCATTCTTACTTCGATTTTATCCATTCTTTTTTCAATTCCTTCCATTCTTAATTCTAGCCTATCAAACCTCTTGTCCACTTCCGTAAAACGTTTCCCAACCTCATCGAAACCTCTTTTTATCATGACTGCCAATTCATCAATGGTTATTGTTTGTTCATTATTGATATTCATAAAATCTGTTTAAGAAATAATAGTGTTGGCAGACACCACAATATTTTATTATAATAAAAAACAAAAACAACTTACGAGAAGAGAAAAAATATTACTTAATGTAATTTTTTATAGAATAATTTAGCAAAAATACCAACAATAAGAAAAGGCGCAACCCTCGTTGCGCCTCGTAAAATTTCGAATCCTACATGGTTTTCCCTACGATATAATCCAGGGAATGACCAAGAGCGAACATACAATCACATTCGCCCCCGAGTACAGCCTGTCTTCGAGCGTCCAAGCCTTCGCTGAAGCGAATGCGAGAATGTTGGTGAGCACGAAACCGGAATTGGGGATGATCGGGCTATTTCCAGGTGATTGCCAAGTCATCACGATGAATGGAACAGCAGCAATAACTGATGCTGCAACCGAAAGGACAAGTGCCCATTTCGATCCCTTCGTAAGCCAAAGCAGAATGCAAAGGCCGACGAGGACAGCAATCATCGTATCGAATCCCGACCACCCGTATCTCCCTTTGAAGAGAAGCACGAGAGTAGTGCTAGTCGCTCCAACCCCATAGATCACAGGGATCGCAGGGCTTGCACCTTGCTTCATTGTCGTGAATGCTGTGATCCATGCTAAAGAGGACCAGAGACCAAACGTGGTGAGCGAGAGACCTTCACCCGTCCCGATAGCAGTCATTACCACCATGTACAAGTAAGAGAGAGCGCCCACGACCACGCTGAGTACCGCCAATTTCTTTTTCAAGCAATTCCTTTCTTTTTTACTGTTGAGTTTTAAAGTAGCTCAGAAATTCCAAATTTATGGATTCTCGAAGCTACTTTAAACAGATCTCAATAAGTCAGAAATCTTCAATAAATGTATCATAAATGACGATCACTTGTCAAGTGGGCTATCGACCTTTCTTTTAGCCATTTTATCTGACTTTATCAATCAAATAATCGATAATTTCCATCTCTTCAACCCTCTCCTGCTTACCACTATCCCTATCGCGAACTGTCACACCATTACCCTTTTCGATAGTTTCGAAATCGACGGTAACACAAAAAGGTGTACCAATCTCATCTTGTCGGCGATAACGTTTACCAATATTGCCATTGTCATCAAATATCACTTCTGGAATAGCTTTCTTGATCATCT
>CAZVXQ010000033.1:0-8004 GCA_964630815.1 uncultured Candidatus Saccharibacteria bacterium
CCCTGTAAGCTACGTACAATCCATTTTGACCACCAAAATTCCAGTTATATGCAAATAATCTGTCTGATGAACGATTTATATCAAATATACCTTCTGCCACAGGTGTTACCACTCCACAATTCGACCACCAGGACACAGTTATATCCTGACTCGAAAAAGCTGAGGCTATAGTAATATTGTCATCAGTTCCATCGAAACCTTGTCCGTAAGCCACTTTTCCACTTATTCTGACATTACCATTTTGAGTTCCGTTTTTTGCTTTAATTGTTGAGTCGAGATGTTTACCTGCCACACTTTGTTCATCTACTGCATTTTCTGACAAATGCCAAACGCCGGCATAATTAGAATTCCAAACATCATTTGATCCATCAGTAATGTCTTGATTATCAGTTGAATCGGCTTTGCCATAATACATATAGATGGTATCAGGAGTTACCACATTATTATCTTCATTCAAATTTGTTTTAACCCAAAAAGATCCGCTTGCAGAAGAACCCCCGCCACCAGACCACGATTCCCTCTCATATGAAAGCAAATTGTTATTACTATCAGTAAATAAGATATCGTAACCATCATTTCTGACTATACTGCCAACATCTGAATCATTATTTATCTTTACGAAAAGAGGAAAGTTTGAAAGTGTGGTAGAAATATTTGTGTTTCTAATCGTTATTGATTTACGTTTTGAATATGAACCAACATAGTTAATTGTTCGAAACGACCACGTACCATTGCTATCAATACCGCTATAATAATTGCCACTTTCATCTCTAAATGCATTTACACCAATTGTGACATAATAACTTGTATTCGGAACTAGATTTGAGCTTGGGTTAATTGTTATTACCGTCGAACCACTTCCTGATACATTTGCAGATTGAGCGTCTATTGTTTCTACAATAGAATCATCACTTAACTTTTTTATAACTATATCATTATTTGAACCAGAACCAGCAACAACATTTTCGTTGAATGTCAGAACTAGATTCGATGAAACAGAAACGCTCGTAGCATTATTTGACGGACTATAACTTGATACTGTAGAACCCAAAGTATCAATAGTTCTAAAATTCCAAGTAGAATCATTGGCAATGCCTGCATAGTTTCCTGCACCTTGACTCTTGAAAGCGTTAGAACCTATTTGTATATAATAACTTGTATTTGGAACTAAATTTGAACTTGGATTAATCGTTATTACTGCTGAACCACTTCCAGATACATTTGAGGATTGAGAATCAATCGTTTCTATCAAAACATTATCTGATGCTCTATAAATCTGAATATCGTTGTTACTTCCACTTTGCACATCAACTGGATTATCAAATGTAATAACCAAATTAGCATCGACCGCAACAGCTTCAGCATTATCAGCTGGTGAAATTGTGACCACGTTTGCAGGTAAAGACTGAATAGTGTCGCGGATAGCCGTCGCTATCTCTAAATGACCAGCAGAATTAAAATGAACACCATCATCATTATATTCGGTTTTTATATCCCAAAGATTACCAGCATCACCTCCAGATCTAAATTTGCCAACATAAGAACTTGCATCCACAACAACTGCTTTTGAATAATTATTAGCCAAAGTAACCAAATCAGAATTCCACTCATCACGAGTTTGCATCTGAACATTTGTACCGTTGGTCCAAGGCAATATTTTCAAAATAACAATATTAGCTATTCCATTATCAGCCTGTACCGCATCGAGCATTGCTGTCCAATTTGCAAGAAAAGTAGATTTACTGCCCGCCCCTGCAATATCATTAACTCCACCGTCTGCAATGACAATTCTTGGTTTCAAATTTATTACGTCAGAAGTAAAGCGACTAGCTATAGACGTTGTAGTTTGAGAACCGATTCCCATATTTTGATATGAATAACCAGTTAAATCATATAAATGTCTCTCTATTGTCGTCTCTGGAGCACTTTCTATTGTGGCCGAAAGATAACTTGTGTGACTTGTGGCACCCATGATTATAGAATCACCAATAAATACAGCTTGTGGAGCTCTCATATATAACTCTATTGGCATAGCAGATCCGACAGCTGTAGACTTTGATTCCCAAGCATAGTCGGTATTAGTTGATTGACCGTTGAAAAAATACGATGTCACATCTGACAACCCCGATCTGGCATAAAAAGACAAATGCGGTGAAGACCACTCCATCCTAGCTCCATAAAAATCACCTTCCTCAACACCAGAAATAGGATTATCTAAATCTATTGTAGAAAAATCTCCTGATACAAGTCTACTTGATAAATTTTCACTCATTCCCACTAGGTCATATGTCGAACCATCTTTGCGCCAGATCATAATATAAAATCCAGTCAAATCCTGAGTACTCGCCGTATAAAGTTTTACACGCGATATTGTACCAGATTGACGAATTCTGTACTTTTGACCATATACAAAAAAATCTCTTGCATTTACTGATGTAGATCCCCAATTACCAACCCCAGAAGCAGATGTATCATACGGACCAACAACAACAAGATCACTGTTGGCAGTATATACTGGATATGCCATTGTCAGATTTGTTGCATAGAAAAAAAAGAATGCTGATAAAAAAAATAAACTTATTTTTTTAGGATAAACAAATTTCATCAACAAAATATCAAATTTCGTCAAAGATTATATGGCCTATTTGGATATTTGATTTATTATAACTTTTTTTTAATTTTTTTGTATTTTTAAAAAATATAGTTGTGGATAACAAAATCTTTTTGTATTTAAACTTGCTATAATTAGCTTGGTACTATTATTTAATAATAACAAAACAATATGAAGGCTCTAAAAACCGTCTCATTTGTCCTATTAGTTGTCGGAGGTCTTAACTGGCTCCTCGATGCAGTAGGATGGAACTTGGTTGAAGCTCTCTTCGGTGTTGGCACAACCTTAACAAAAGTTGTCTACATCGTAGTCGGTCTTGCAACATTGGTTGTTCTTTTCACAACCAAGTCAAAAGCTCCATCTGCACCTCAGATGTAATCGGTACCACAAAACAAAAAACCCTCGAGCAATCGAGGGTTTTTTGTTTTATTTTTCTACACAACCACAAGTGCAAGTACCATCTTCATTCTTATGCTCGTGGTTACAAGATTTACATACAGGTTTATCGGCCATAATTTTATAAAATAAATTAATTAGTAATATTCGGCCTATAAAATTATAGCATATGTCAGACATCTGCAACCGCTGGACTACAGAGGTGTCACCTCTGTATTGTTAATCCCACGATCGTTATTTACAAGAATTATATTTTGAGTTAACATGTCTCTACCTGCATTTGGTTGTCACGCAGTGATAGGGCCCATAGCTCATCTGGTAGAGCGCCGCTTTTGCAAAGCGGAGGCAAGCGGTTCGAGTCCGCTTGGGTCCACCAACATCCCGAATACCACTAGCAAGCCAACTTCTTGGCTTGCGTCAAAGGACTCGAAAAGTCTGAGCATATAACTAGACCTTTGCAAAAGGGCTAGTTATGCGAAGACTGTACTGAAGCTGTAAGCTTCGAGTCCGCTTGGGTCCACCAACATCCCGAATACCACAAGCAAGCCAACTTCAGCGTTTGGTTACCAATTCTAGAACATGATCAACAAAATGATGCAAATCACTTCCTACTGCTCGCAGAGCTTTTGGAATTAATGATTCACTAGTCAGTCCTGGCAATGTGTTGACTTCAAGAGCAAATATTCCCCTCTTTGGATGAATAATAAAATCTGATCGAGAATAATGTCGTAGTCCCAAATTTTCGTGGATTTGTTTTGCAATTCTCTCTATTTCTTTTTTTATTGGATTAGGAAAAGTAGAAGGAACAATCTCCTCGGTACCGCTAACATATTTTGCATTATAATCAAAAAAATCCGCACTAGGTCTAATCTCTACAGGTGGCAAAGCATAATATCTCTCGCCTCTAAAATTATCTATAACACCACAAGTTGCTTCAACACCTTTTATATACTCCTCAACTATAACCTCGCCACTATATTGGGAAGCATTGTACAGAGCCGGATAAAAATCATCGAATTTGCGCACAATGGAAACACCGACAGAGGAGCCACTAGAGTTTGGTTTTACCACTGCAGGCATTACAAAAGAATTGAATAATTGTCCCAAAACAGAGTCTGGTTCATTCTGAATTAATCCAGATTCGATCATAACACTATAGGGATTTTTTATTCCATGACTATCGAACATTTTCTTGGTCATAGCTTTGTTCATGCCAACTGCCGAACCCGCAGAACCAGAACCGGTAAAAGGAATGTTATGCCATTCGAGTAGAGACTGAACCTTACCATCTTCACCATAGGTACCGTGAAGAGCGTTGAATACAACATCAACAGCAGAATGTAAACTTGCTGGACTAATCTCGCAATTATCGAGCATCCATTTACCATTTCGATCTATAACAATATCAAAAGGGCGATACTTGTCTGATAGATGTTGGTTAATCGCTCGCATTACAACAGATCCTGTATTGAGAGATACATCATGCTCAGCACTTGGACCACCACGTAAAATTCCTACTCTTATGACATGTGACATGAGAGTATTATAACTCTATTTAGCTCAAGCCGAAACTTTTGTCTCTCAATTGTCTATGATACTTAATCGAAAAACGATGTGCTTCAGCATTAATTGAGACAATATTGTCTTTGTATTTTGAGATGAAATCGGGATTACCAACGAAGCTGTCTGCTTTATGCTTATCATCTTTGGTCACAGCTACTACAGGCAAATTGAATCTTCTTGCTTGCAAAACCTCTTCGGCCACTTTGACCTGTCTTGTATCACCATCGACGACAATAAGATCCGGAAATGCCCATTCGCTATGATTGAACCTTCTTGTCAACAATTCTCGCAATCCAGCCAAATCATCATTTTTATCTTTTGAAATTTTAAACTTGCGGTACTCGCTTTTATTGAAACTACCATTTTCCATCACCACCATAGTGCCAACTACATCTCGTCCAGAGATATGAGCAATATCATAAGCTTCAATCCTAAATTTTGTATTACTATAACTGCTTTTTGATTTTTTTATTAAAGAAATATCATTGATATGATCTAGAGCATAGAGCAGTTTTTTGCAAGAATTGGCCTGTTCGAATTTCTGCTCTTCGACATAAGTTTTCATATCCTTTTTTAATTGCACTTTCAATTTTGCTACTTTATTTTCAAAAAATAAAATTAGATTATCAATAGTTTTTTTGTATTCAATCTGATTTTGACCATGACTAATATCGGGTGCTCTACCGATAGCACTATAGAAAGCTTGATGTCTATCGTCTATAGACTTCAAATCTCGATAAGGAAACATTTTCCTCAAAACTCTAAGCGCCTCTTTTATGAGACCAGAGTCTGTAAATGGGCCGAAAGATTTTTTTACTTTATAAGGCAAAGTGCCTAATGTATTTTGCTTTTCGAAATCCCGAACTCTGACCAGAAATACTCTTGGCCACTCTTCTTCGGTAATGATGACATACTGATCGCTTTTATCATCTCTTTCATCGACATTATAAATCGGCTGATAGCGTTTGATGAGATTGCTTTCGAGAATGATTGCCTCCAAAACGCTTTTTGTCTCTTCCCAAGTAATGTATTTTGCCTTTGTGACCATATCCACGATGCGTGGTCCGCGAGTCTCTATCAAATCATTGGCAAAATAACTTTTTGTGCGATCTTTGAGTGACGTCGCTCGGCCAATATAAATGGGACGCTTCCTATAATCACGGAAGATATATACACCAGAGCTATCAGGTATTTTTTTATTTTTTAAATAAGTTAGGTTCATTTTTATGCCTGCTTACACTGCCAAACTTTTCTATTGTGCGTCAGTATTTTATACCAGATTTTTGACGATTTGGCACTATCGATAGTTGTAATACATATTAAACTCTAGCACGCCACCATCTTCCAATCCTTGACTTTTAACAATAAGAGACTAGTATATTGATTAAGTCAGGTTCCGGTTTGGATGGAGAGCTAAGCAGGACTCGTGCGACTTCGGTCGTATCGGCTGGTCTCAAATAACCTCTCTTCACTTGGTCGAAGTACAAGCCCAAGGCTTCATTCCGGTTGAAAATCTGACAAGTGCCCTGTGGTTCACACCTATGGGCTTTTTTCTTGTCTAAATCTTAAACTCTATAACACTACCATCTTTCTGGTACTTGACATAAAATAGGTAGCATGCTAGGATACTAGCATATCCGGAATGAGTTGATGTGACCTAGCTCTCCGGACAAATTAATAGGTCTTACCTCCTCTTTGAGGGGCAGCCCGCTGGCAACGGCGGGTATTTCTTTTGTCTAAACCTTAAACTTTATGAGACCGTCATCTTCAGATACTCTTCATTACTAGTCTCATCCACTGCATCAATTGCCCGATAATCTATAGTCATTTCCTCTCCGATTTGAATATCTCTTGTAGCAACAGTGCAAATTTCAGCATCACTTTCAGATAAGTTCTCATCTTCGGCGATGTTTGGATTGACTGAATGATTCGTGAATCTGGTGTTATCAATAGAGTAGACATACTTGCCACTCTTTTTTGAAAGATAAGCAAAATGGACTATCAAATCCTTTTGCAAGTCCGGCATTTTTTGTACCTCACTAGAATCAAAATATAAATCGAATCGTGGATCAAATTTCCAAGTCACAGTTCCTTTCGGGATAAACTGATCTGCAAATAAACCAATGCCTTCAATGTGACTTTGTCCGATCTTAGTTTTAACTACTAGCATGTGAATATTGTATCAAAATTTTCCTAGACCTTAAACTCTATAGGACAAAAATCTTCTCCAAACAGAAAACCCACCTCTCGCGCATGGATTTTCCATGATTGAGATGGTGGGCAGAATCAGGTCGACAAACGAGGTCGGAACAACTGATCAATGGCGCTAACAAGCTCAGGTCCACCGTTGACGATAGGACCACCCGCTCCGCTGTCACCGATACCGATACCAGTCAAAAATGTGAACCTTTTCAATTTACCATCAAGATTGATGACCCTACTGCCGCCAACCAGTGAACAGTAGAAGACATAGTATCCTCTTCTTTTGATAGAAAAAACCAACTCGCATGGATTTGATTGAGTTCCCTGATCGTCACCAACGTGAATATCGATCAAGAAGGGTTCCAACTGTTTCTTGCTATTTTGGCGAAAGACGATAGTACCGATCAGCATTTGAAGATACGGATTAGCATTGCAATGTCCGACAAGGACAATTGTTGCCATTTCGAGATTCATTTCCTATTTTTTGGTGATTTTTGGACACCAAGGCTTCCTTTCAAAGCCACTACCAACGTTAAGATATCTATGTATAGTAAACTATATTTAATGTACCTTGTCAATCTCGGTAGACTGAATTCTCATTCTAAATACACCGAAGTTTGCAGGCCTAGTTGCAACACCTAAAGAAAACATTCACAGAATAAATATTATCCAACCACCTCCCTACCCCCTCAAATACTTTTTCAAATATTTACCAGTGTAACTATTGGGATTTTTTGCAACATCTTCTGGAGTACCTTTTGCTACAACCTTACCACCACGCTCACCACCTTCTGGACCGACATCGATGATATAATCTGCGTTTTTTATTAGATCCAAATTGTGCTCGATAACGACCACGGTATTGCCTTTGTCTACGAGCTTGGTCAAAATTTCTATCAACTTTTTGACATCCTCATAATGCAAACCAACCGTCGGCTCATCAAGCAAATAAATAGTCTTTTGCAAATGAGCTCGATATAGCTCGGAAGAAATCTTGACTCTTTGAGCTTCACCACCAGAGAGTGTCGTAGCAGATTGACCGAGTTTGATATAGCCCAGACCGACATCCATGAGAGTTTGTAGACGATCCTCGACTGCTGGTATATCTTTGAAAAATTCTAAGCCCTCTTCGATAGTCAATTCCAAAACTTCATGAATATTCTTTTTGCGATATTTGATATCCAAAGTCTCTTTCATGAAGCGTTTTCCATTACAAACATCACATGTGACAT
>CAZVXQ010000034.1:0-1365 GCA_964630815.1 uncultured Candidatus Saccharibacteria bacterium
GAATTATACTTATTAGCCATATAAATTGGATATAAGAATGATTGAAAAATTGGATTTAGTGATAATAAACCTTCTGGCGTTTTTATGATCAGGCTAAAGTTTCTTTTTTTTGTGATCGGATAAAGTTTATTAAGGAATTTGTGTTGATCGATAATGGTATTTTCGTGAAATTTGGGAATTATGTTAATACTACGGATAGATTCTGCGTATTTTGAAATACCATACTCAATAATAAATTTTTCGATATTAAGATAATATTCGCCTTCAGTCTTTTCATATACAAGATATTTTCGCTTCATCAAGAACTCGAATGAATCTGTACAATATTGCATAAAATCTCTATCGGTATCCATGTAAGATAATAGGTTTGAATCATTATTAGAATATGAAGTAAAAAAACTTTTTTCTAGTCTGGCAGCATTTATCAATGACTCCGCAAATTTCTCAGTATTTGTGTATGTTAATTTAACGTCTTCATTTTCTGAGTACATCTTTTCAAATGGTAGACCATGGAGATTCCATGCCTCATACACATATGAATAATTAGAAGATTTATTGAATGTTTTAAAAAATTTATAATAAATATCTGATACGATTTGGCTAACCGCATTTCCACAATGGTAATTTGCTTTTGGCATACAAGGAGTATTCAGTATAATTTTATTATTCATAATCCTTATATGGCACACCCAGATTAATTGTTCCCCCATTAGGAATTGAACCTAAATTTCCATTCTAAGAAAATGGCGTCCGCACATTAGACGATGAGGGATGTTTTAATTGTATACCATTTTTCAATTTTAGACAAAGCTATATTCAGTCTGCTTATGACTTCTTCTCTACTTAATATTGACGCAATTTCAATTGCTCCACCAGGTGAGAATTCTTTACCCGTAAGGGCTGCACGCAAGGGCCACAAAACCTGTCCTTTGCTTAGATTTAATTTCTGCATTATTACAGAAAACATGTTCTCAATATTAGTTTCTTCCCACAATGAAATATCATGAATTTTACTTAAAACATCTCTCATTACATTTTCTGAAGTTTTTATATCCGACTTCATTTTTTTATTTTCAAACAACGTCACACTATAATCTGGTAGATTCTCTAGGAAATTAATGTTATTTACAATTTCACCTAAATAAGAAATTCGATCTTGTAACAATTTACTTACTTTTATTAAATCAATATTAACATTTGTTTTTAATGATTCTGGATAATATTCTAGACATATTTTATGAAAAGATACTATGTTCATTGATTTAATATAATGTTCATTAAACCAATTTAGTTTTTTAATATCAAAAATAGCTGGGGCTTTATTTAGTCCGCTAATATCAAAGATTTCTTCCAGGTCTTTTAGTG
>CAZVXQ010000034.1:1375-7772 GCA_964630815.1 uncultured Candidatus Saccharibacteria bacterium
AAGTTCTGGCATTGTAAAAAATTCTTCGGTTGTTTTTGGATTCCATCCAAGAAGCACAATGTAGTTTAATATTGCGTCTTTTAAATAACCTTTCTTTAATAAATCTAGAAAAGATGCATCTCCTTCACGTTTACTAAACTTTTTTGTCGAGCTTTTCATTATAGGGGGAAGATGCACCTGTATTGGTACTTCCCATTCAAATGATTCGTAAAGTAAAACATATTTTGGTACTGACGATATATATTCAATACCCCTTATTACATGGGATATGCCCATTAAGTGATCATCAATTACATTAGCAAAATTATATGTAGGCAAGCCGCTTGATTTTATAAGCACACCCTCATCAAGTTCATCAGAATTAGTTCTGATTTCTCCAAATAATAAATCATTGAAAGATACTATCTTATTTTTTGGAATTATTTGTCTTATAACATACGGGATTTTTTGATTGAGTTTATTAGCTATCTCGTTTTTTGTTAACAACCTGCAATGACCATCATATTTGAATCCCTTTTTCTCTTTACCAAGTGATTCTCTCAAAGTTCTAATCCTTTCTTCAGTACAAAAACATCTGTAGGCGAATCCATTTTTGATTAGTTCGTTAGCATATTTTATATATATCTCCGCTCTCTCACTTTGTACATACGGACCGTATTTACCTCCTACGTTTGGTCCTTCATCATATTTCAAACCAGCAATAGAGAGAGTTTCGTAAATTAGTTTTATAGAACTTTCTACATATCTATCTTGATCAGTATCCTCAATTCTAAGGATAAAATTGCCATTATTTTTTTTTGCTAAAAGATATGCATACAATGCGGTTCTAAGGTTTCCAATGTGCATAAAACCAGTAGGACTTGGCGCAAATCTTGTTCTAATCTTATTCATATAGAAATATACTATACATCCAAACAGGAGGTGTGTCTAACTTTATCAACGTTATGTCTTAGAGCTAATCACGGAGTCTATTTACTTGTATCTGAGACATGCTTCTTGAACTCATACGTGTAATTAACGGATTTTGGGGTGCAGCTAAAAAACATGGATGCTTTCTCAACTTAACTAACTCTTCATTTGAAAATATTGTTCTCATATTCTTTTGTTAATTATTAGTAATTTTAACAAAAGAAAACTGCAGACACATGAGTTCCGTGTCTACTAGATGGGGTCCATATCAGCGGAGGAGGTGAGATTCGAACTCACGGTCCAGTTGCCCGGACTCCGCTTTTCAAGAGCGGTGCCTTAAACCACTCGAGCCACTCCTCCATGTTAATCAATTGCCATGAAATATATGTAAATTTTGGCAATAATGAACTTCTTGCTATATTAAACGAAAAATCATTGTTTCGCAATGACTTTACTGATATTGTATTGTACAACATGAATAATGCAAAAAATAAAATAATGGGTATCGATTATGGATCAAAGAGAGTAGGACTCGCTCTTTCTGATGAAAGTTTGAAATTTGCTCTACCTTTATCGGTCATTACAAATGATTCAGAGTTGTTAGCAAAGGTACAAAAGATTGCTATAGACAATGAAGTCAAAGAAATTGTTATTGGCGAATCAAAAGATTACAAAGGGCAGGCCAATCCAATTCTTTTGGACAGTTTGGAGTTCAAAGATAAACTTGAAGCTCTAAACTTTATTGTTCATTTTGAACCAGAATTTATGACCAGTGTACATGCAGAGAGATTCCAAGGAAAAACCGATCTCATAGACGCTTCTGCAGCAGCACTTATATTGCAAAGTTATCTGGACAGAGAGAAAAACGTTTAGCCATTAGTACCTAGCCACTAACTATTGCATTTGTTATGCTTAAAATACTAGTGGCTAATTCCTAGTGACTAGTAACTAACATGATTTCATACGAAGATTTTAAAAAAGTAGAAATAAGGGCGGGCAAAATTTTGTCAGCAGAAAAAGTTCCTGATACCGATAAATTGTTAAAATTGTCTGTTGATTTTGGGGAATATCAAGAAGTTGCTATTAATTCTACTCCTGGTGATGTTGCAATTCCTGATAAAACCGCAGGTGATACTTCTACGATTCAGAAAATTTCGAAACCACGACAAATCGTGTCGGGAATTTCTTTGTATTTTCCTGATCCCGCTGTTTTGGTTGGCAAGACTTGTATGTTTGTTACAAATCTAGAACCAAGGATGATTAGAGGTTTGGAGAGTAATGGCATGCTTTTTGCGGTGTCGACCAAAGAGGGAGGTTTCTCATTATTAGAACCTAATGCCACAATTCCACCTGGAACTCAGGCTTCATAATATGGATATCACTTCATTTACCGATCCAAGAACCATAATTGAGACACTAGGAACGATTGGTGTAATCACAATAGTTTTTCTTGAAACAGGAGTATTTTTTGGTTTCTTTTTTCCGGGTGATTCATTATTGTTCACTGCCGGTTTCCTTGCATCACAAGGATATGTTTCAATATCCGTTCTCTTGGTGGGAACTTTTTTGGCAGCAATTATAGGAGATAGTTTTGGTTATGCATTTGGCAATAAAATTGGACCAAAAATATTTACAAAAGAGGATTCAATTTTCTTTAATAAAAATCACATAAAAAAAGCCCAAGATTTTTATGACAAACACGGCAAAAAGACAATCATTCTGGCACGATTTATGCCGATAATTAGAACTTTTGCACCGATTGTTGCGGGAATAGGAAATATGCATTATCGGACTTTTATTGTTTACAACATAGCAGGTGCGTTTTTGTGGACATGGAGTATGTTATTGCTTGGATATGGCCTAGGCGCATTAATTCCTGATCCTGATAAATATGTTCTTCCTGTGGTTATTGTAATTATCGTTGTTTCGGCTTTCCCTGGAATAAAGGAAGTCTGGAAACAGTTATATAGAAAGCAATATTAATAGTTCTCCTGTTTTGAATTGGCTCGTTTTATATAGCCCTGCTATAATTGTGTTATGCATTCGTCTTTGTTCTTCAAATTGTTTCCGCCTCCAAAATTCATGGTAATGAAACATGCTGGTTTGGATATTTCTGATGATGCAATTAGTTGCATAGAATATTCTGGTCATGCTCCAAATCTGCGAATACACAAGTTCTCATCGATAGAGCTTGGTGATGGGGTAATTGAAGGTGGTGAAATAAAAGATGAAAAGATTCTTCTCGAAAAACTCGCAAAATTGGACAAAGATTTAAATTTGAATTATGTCAAAGTTTCAGTTCCAGAAGAAAAGTCTTATTTATTCCAAACAGATATTACCGCTACTGATCCTGTCGCTATCGCACAGAACATAGAGTTCAAGCTAGAAGAAAATGTCCCATTGCCAGTATCAGAAGCAGTCTTTTATTTTGATGTATTGCCAATGTCAGTGACCGGTGGAAAATTGCGAGCCAGTGTTTCGGTGGTTCCAAAAGTTTATATAGAAAAAATAGTTGGTTTACTTCGAGCTTCTGGTTTGTATCCAATAGCTTTTGAAGTTGTACCAAAATCAATTTCTCGTGCGGCATTGCCACAGACATTGCAGGATTCGGCAATGATAGTTCATATAATGAATAAAAAAACTGGTATATATATAGTTTGCGGTGGTGTTGTTTGTTTCGGCTCAACTATTTCTTGGGGAAGCTCTCCATCGGCAAACTCAAATATCAAAACTCTTTTGGAAGAGCTTAGCAGGGTCAATTCTTACTGGTCATCACACCATTCTGATAGTTCAAAATTAGGCCAGGTGTTTTTGGTTGGTAATGATTGTCAAAAATATGAAGCGCAGATAAGTGAAGCAGTTGCAGGTGAAGGTTTGTCTGTTTCGGTTAGTAATGTTTGGACCAATGCTTTTTCTTTGGATAGCTATATACCGCCGATTATTAGAGATCAATCTTTGAAATATGCGGTTTCCGCTGGTTTGGCTATGGATCTTATATAAACAATGAGACATACATTATTACCACTACATGAAAGAATACTTTTGCGAAGGGAATACCATATAAGGGTAACTATCGTTTTTCTGTTTATGGTTTGTCTAGCTTTTCTTATTGGTATTTCTTCTTTGTTTATGACCTATGTCAAAGCTTTGTCCCTTGAAGCCGAAATTCAAGATAAAGCAAATGCTGTTGATGTTGATAAAGACAGTAAGGATATAAAGGAAATCCAACAAAGTGTTGTGAAGTCTCTAGCCTTACTAGATTCTCTAAACAAAGAAAAAAAAGTTGTTCAAATTTCCGATCTCATTAGTGGTGTTATTGCTTTGCGTGGTCAGCTTAGGTTTACTGCACTTTCTGCGTCCAAGATTGGAACGACAACATATAACATAAGTGTTCAAGGGGTAGCACCTACTCGAAACTCTTTACTGAATTTCAAATCAACTTTTGAAGGTCTAACTCCTGGTAACAAAGTAGATTTGCCCGTTTCAGAATTGGCAAAAAGTACAAATATTCAATTTTCTCTCCAATTGAAACAAGAATTACCATGAAGAACAACCATTCATTATTGTTAATATTTGCTTTTATTGTAACGTTTTTTGTCGCTTCAGTTTATGGCTACATGTATTATCGTCTAGATGTGTCGGCACAGAAAATACTCGATGCACAATCAATTATTCAATCAAATGAATTAGCAAAACAGCGCGAAAAGAGTTTCTTGGAAACATACAAAGCAACAGCTTCCAAGTGGGCAAGTTTGCAAACATTCTTTGTTCAATCAAGTGATGTTGTTAGCTTTATCGAGATTATTGAATCATTTGGTCCATTAACAAAAACAGAAGTTACTATTTCGGCAATAAGTGCAGACAATCTAGATAGTTCACCGGCCGGTAAAGAGGGTAAGATACAAATGCATATCAATGCAAAGGGATCGTGGAATTCTGTTATGAGAGTGCTTTCTTTGTTAGAAACTTTACCTTACAAAACAACGATTAGTAATTTTCGTACCAACGCTAACGTAAATAGTTCGGCAAAAGGGAATGAACCAAAGGCGATCTGGGATATGTCTCTGGATTTGCAGGTGGCAATGATTGCAGTTGCTACAAGTACGATTATTTCAAAATAATATGAAGATTTCTAATTTATTTAAAATAAGTAGTCAAAAAGTTGCGGTCGGCAAAAAGCGACCTTTTCTAAAGAGAATTGGTCGAGATGTATATGTTGATTGGTCTTTGTCGGTATTTGCTGTAGTTATAATAACTTTATTGCTGGTTTTCATGGGATATCGAGAAAGTGAATTATTTTATAAGAATTTAAATGGTGAAGCTAAAGTTTCAAAACCAAAGGATAGTTCAAATATCGATACAAAAGCGTTAGATACTGTTATAAATAAATATCAAGAAAAGAAATTGAGAAATGAAGATTTGTTGCGTTCGTATACTGGTCCTCAGGATCCGGCAATCTAGACTTGGTTCTTATTATTAAATGTGCTATTTTCTTAGTACTACCCCTTGTAGTTCAATGGATAGAACAGCGGACTTCTAAGCCGTTGATCGTGGTTCGATTCCACGCGAGGGGACAAAAGAGCGAAGCGAATTTTGTACCCTCGAGCAAGTGCCTTTAAGGCACTTGCGACGTGGAATCGAACGCCGGAGCCATATCGAGCCAGCAGGCGAGATGGCGAGGCGGTGCCCAACCCGAACGAGCGGGTAGCGAGTGAGAGGTGCGGGCGATTCCACGCGAGGGGACAAAAGAGCGAAGCGAATTTTGTACCCTCGAGCAAGTGCCTTTAAGGCACTTGCGACGTGGAATCGAACGCCGGAGCCATATCGAGCCAGCAGGCGAGATGGCGAGGCGGTGCCCAACCCGAACGAGCGGGTAGCGAGTGAGAGGTGCGGGCGATTCCACGCGAGGGGACAATTACATACAGTTTTCATCTAACACTAAAAGATCGAAATTGCATAATGAATATATGGCTTATTAGAGCCATATTTATAATATCAAGATAGACAAAGTGAAAAAATGCTTGACAAATTATGTGGGTATGCTATACTACTGCTAGTAAGATCATTTAAATTCCAGTCAGGTGCACGTTCCATATTGAGCTTATAACTTAGCCATTGAGACCAATATGGAGCGCGCATCCACCAGGGTGCATTGCGGCCATCACCAATCGGTGAGCCAGTTGCCTAAAGAAAATCACATTAGGCATCATTACACTCGAGAATCTGTGGCAAAATAGGGGTTAGCATGTTGATTCGAAGCGACATGTCAATCCTGAGATACACACAGATTGTGATGAGAACTGGAAAAGTCTACTCTTGGGGTAATCTCACCAATGTGCGTGGGATCCGCTTGAGAAGGCGGACAGAGAGTAGACAGCGCCCTTGAGTTTGTGACACTCGAGGGCTTTTTTGTACCTTATTTTATTATTTATGTATTTTTTAATGATCGGTTCTAAAAAATAAAACTGCAGACACTTACATAGTGTCC
>CAZVXQ010000035.1:0-7763 GCA_964630815.1 uncultured Candidatus Saccharibacteria bacterium
GTTTTATTCACAAAGAAATGGCGGGAGTCTATTCTATGCTTCCGCTTGGTCTCCGTACCTTGAACAAAGTAATCAATATTATTCGAGAAGAGATGAATGCTATCGGTGGTGATGAAGTTTTTTTGACATCATTACAAGAAAAAACAAACTGGGAAAAATCTGGTCGTTGGAGCGATGAGGTGGTCGACAATTGGTTTCGAACAAAACTCAAAAATGGCACCGAGCTTGGTCTAGCTTTCACCCACGAAGAGCCACTTACAGCTCTTATGCGTGATCATGTGAGGTCATTCCGCGATCTTCCTCGTGCTGTTTACCAATTTCAAACAAAATTTAGAAATGAAGAGCGAGCTAAGTCAGGCATTATGCGTTCTAGAGAATTTATCATGAAAGATTTGTATTCTTTCAATATCGATGAGACAGCCCATCAGGATTTTTATGAACAAGCCAAAAAAGCTTATGTTAGGATTTTTGATCGTTGTGGTATAGGAGCAGAAACATATGTCACATTTGCTGCCGGCGGTTCATTTTCCAAGTATTCTCACGAATTTCAGGCGGTGACAATTGCGGGAGAAGATACTATTTATGTACACGAAGGCAAGAAAATAGCAGTCAACAAAGAAGTATTGAATGATGAAGTCTTACAAGATTTGGGTATAAAGAGGGAAGATCTTGTCGAGAAAAAAGCCGTTGAAGTCGGAAATATTTTTAGTCTCGGTACAAAGTTCTCTGAAGCTATCGGTCTAAATTTCAAAGACAAAGATGGCAATAATAAGCCTGTCTATATGGGAAGCTATGGCATCGGTCCTGCACGCCTCATGGGTACGGTGGCGGAAATTTGGTCCGATGAAAAGGGCTTGGTCTGGCCTGACAATATTGCACCTTTTGCCATTCATCTTGTAGCTTTGTTCAATGAAAATGGCGAGGTCAAAAAAGTCGCTGATGAAATGTATGCCAAATTATCTTCGCAAAATATCGATGTTTTGTACGTTGACCGCGACTGTGGTGCGGGTGAGAAATTTGGTGATTCAGATCTAATCGGTATTCCTGTTCGTTATGTAATAAGCGAAAAAACTCTCAAAGAAAATTCATATGAAGTCAAAGATCGAAGAACTGGTAAGGTGGAGATGAAGAAGATGGTTTAGTCTTCGCGAGGCGAGGCCTCGCGGTGGTATTCAGCGCTTCCTCTCGAATCTTGGCCATTGTTTGTGATTTCACTCCTCGAGGCGAGGCCTCGCGGAATGAAATATTGCCTTTTTCTGCATCTCTGGTACTATTTTTTTGGACAAAAGCAAACCTCAGTTTGGAAAGGAAACCTTATGAATATGATTGCTGATTTGGCAACCACCAGCTTGGTGTATTTCGTGTTGATAGTTGTCGCCGTTGCGTATCGATTTGCGAGTGAACTCACCGAGGGTAAACCCTGGTACCCGAAGTCCGATCACGGTTATCATGATTGGTATGAATTTCCATACAAATGGGGCAACATTCTGGCGCGGGCGCTGACTGGATTTGGTATTGTTTTCTGTGTGGTGGGGTGGCTCGCCGTATCTCTAACCTACCAATATGGTAGACCGTTGCAGTACCACTTCGGTTTGGTGTTCAAGTGGGCTCTGCTTGCGGGAGTGCTCGATGTGGTTTACTGCATCGTGTATAACATCTGGCTCAAACGCAATAGGCCGGGAGTGATCGGTCTTGCGTATGATTGGGGTGAACAATCCAGAATCATCAATCCTTTTGCCAAAGCTGAGCGAGCTTTCCGACGCCAGAAACGACGTATGAGTCGGGCTCGGCGCAAAGTCAGAAGATTCATGAATATAGGTCGTAATCTCGGAGGTAGCAAAAACGCGAAAAATCCGAGATACAGTCATTTTTATTGAACAGCTGTTCGTAGCTGTTTCACTATCACCACCCCCGAGGTTCATCTCGGGGGTTGTTTTTTGCCTCGAGGCCTCGCCTCGCGGTGGTATTCGGCGTTTCCTTTCGAATCTTAGCCATTGTTTGTAATTTCACTCCTCGAGGCGAGGCCTCGCGGTGGTTGACGCAACCACCTTTTGTGTATTAGTATGTTGTTATGCCTCCATTGAATAAATTGACTACAAAAGCCAAAGAAGCGCTTAGAAGAGCTCATGAATTGGCCATAGAAAGAGGACAGAACCATGTAAATCCAGTTCACCTACTATGTGCTTTGGTTCTTCAAGAAGAAAGCATGGTTGCTTCTATTTTGGACAAACTCGAAATCGACACACCTATGTTAGTCGATGTTGTTTTGGAGCATATCGAATCACCAGAAGGTTCGAATGTTCTTTCGCCTTCATATCAGATTTATCTTACTCCAGATCTAGCTCAGATTTTAGATAATTCTGTCAAAGTCGCATCTCATTTTAAGGATGAATTTATTTCTACTGAACATATCTTTTTATCAATCTTTGACGTACCTTGCGTTGCAAAAGATCTACTTAGTCGATTTAAGATCGAACGTAATAGTGTTTCCAAAGTAATTGAAGAACTGAAAACAAATCCTCTTGCAAAAGGCAATGAACCAAAGAAGTTTCGTACACTTTTCAAATATGCTCGTTCGCTCACCAAACTCGCTCATGAAAATAAGCTCGATCCAGTTATAGGTCGCGATGCTGAGATTATGCGTATTATTCAGATACTTTCGAGACGCACAAAAAACAATCCAATTCTCATTGGTGAAGCTGGTGTTGGTAAGACTGCTATTGCCGAGGGTTTGGCATTACGAATGTCTCAAGGTGATGTGCCAGAGTCTCTAAAAGACAAAGAATTAGTTTCTCTAGACCTAGGTTCTCTCATCGCTGGTACAAAATATCGCGGTGAATTTGAAGAAAGACTAAAAAATATTTTGAAAGAAGTAGAGAAGGCAGATGGTAAAATTATATTATTTATTGATGAAATACATACAATAGTCGGTGCAGGTGCATCAGAGGGTTCGATGGATGCGTCAAATATGTTGAAGCCCGCTTTGGCTCGCGGTGAACTTCGAGCTATTGGTGCAACAACCCTAAAAGAATATCAAAAATACATAGAAAAGGACCCAGCTTTAACTCGCCGTTTCCAACCAGTCTATGTCAACGAACCTAGTACCGAAGATGCTATCGCCATTTTGCGTGGCCTTAAAGAAAAATATGAATTGTTCCATGGAGTACGTATCACTGACGATGCGATAGTCTCTGCGGTCAATTTGGCTAGTCGCTACATTGCTGACAGATTCTTGCCAGACAAAGTAGTCGATCTCATTGATGAAGCCTCTTCTTCTTTGAGAATTTCACTCGAAAATATGCCACCACAACTCGAAGAAACTAGACGCAAGATAATGCGTCTCGAGATCGAACGTGAAGCATTGAAAAAAGAAAGTGATAAAGTTGCAAAAACGCGTATGTCTGCAATAGAAAAAGAGATTGCGGATCTCAAAGAGAGTACATCAGAATTAGAACTCAAATGGACAAATGAGAAGGAGACTATTGCAAGTATTAAGAAACTAAAAAAAGATCTAGAAGCTTTGCGTATAGAAGGTGAGTCAGCAGAGGCTCGATCAGATCTCGCCAAAGCCGCAGAGATTAGATATGGAAGATTGCCTGCTCTCGAAAAAGAATTGGAATCAAAAAATAAAAGGTTGAAAAAATTGCAAGTTTCTCGCCGAATCTTGAAAGAAGAGATCAATTCCGAAGATATCGCAGGAGTTGTCTCGCGCTGGACCGGTATACCAGTATCTAGAATGCTCGAATCTGAAGCAACCAAACTTACCCGCATGGAAGAGGAATTGGAGAAGCGTGTTGTTGGTCAGAATGAGGCGGTAACAAAGATAGCAGATACTATCCGCCGATCTCGTGCGGGTATCGCTGATCCAAATCGTCCAATTGGCTCATTTATTTTCCTTGGACCAACTGGCGTTGGTAAAACTGAGCTTACTAGAGCTTTGGCTGAATTTTTATTTAATGATGAGAAGGCCTTGATTCGCGTCGACATGTCCGAATTCATGGAAAAGCATTCCGTTTCCAAACTTATTGGTGCGCCTCCAGGTTATGTAGGATTTGATGAATCCGGTGGACTTACCGAGATGGTCAGACATCGACCGTATTCTGTTATTCTTTTTGATGAAATAGAAAAAGCTCACCCAGAAGTTTTCAATATTTTATTACAAGTATTGGACAATGGGCGACTAACAGACTCCAAGGGTCGTACCGTTAATTTCCGCAATACCGTTATTATTATGACCTCCAATATTGGTGCGCAACATATAGAGCGCATGGAGAAGCTAGGTTTCGCAAAGGATTCAGACAATAGAGATCGAGACAACTATGATGATGCAAAAAACAAAATTAACTCCGCTCTAAAGGACTTTTTCCGTCCGGAATTTTTGAATCGTGTTGACGATATCATGATCTTCGATATTTTGAGTAAGGAATCAATAAGAAAGATTGTTGAGATACAAGTAAGTGAAATAGTGAAGAGGTTGAGCGAAAAGCATATCGAGCTCGTGATAGCTCCAGCTGTCTATGAATATTTAGCCAAAGAAGGTTACAATCCACAGTATGGTGCTCGACCTTTGAGACGTTTGATTCAAAATAAAATTCTAACTCCAGTAGCAAACTTGTTAATTTCTCAAGAAGTAGCAAAAGGGGGCAGGGTAACCGTCGACCTTCGTGGTGATAAGTTCACATTTGATGTAAAAAAGAAAAATCGTGGTGAAAGCCCTGTGGTAACAGCTGATTTGGTAGCTCAACGTTAAGGTGAGGCCTCGCCTCGAGGAGGTTTTTGCGCATTTCTCTCGGTTTTTGGCCGTTTTTGTTGATTTCGCTCCGCGAGGCGAGGCCTCGCGAAAACACTTGACAAAATATATGAAAGGTGTATACTACTGTCAGACACGTTGACCTATGGAGTGAACCGCCGGTGCCAGCTCTTAGAGCCTGGAATCGCGAAAACTCGCGGCCAATGTGCAACGAACCTGGTCCCGCCACGACGGTGGGGCCAAACAACAACGTGGTACGTCCGGTTAGGACGTGCCACAAACCGGGAGAAATCCCAGAAGGTGCCAAAATGAATGGACCGCCCCGCATCGTCAGTGTCAACACCAAGAACGGCAGCCGCTATGGCATTTTTTATCATTCGACGTCCACGACCTCCGGCGCCAGCCCCGCCCTCGCCCTCTATTCGTCGGCGACCCCGGCGACGGCCTCCGGCTGAAGCCCCGGCCCGGCAGGAGCGGACAATGCACGCTACGTACAACCGCTGGTCTATCCGCAGTTGATACGCCCAGCATGTTTCCGCTCCTCGCCACCCTGCCACCCCTTACTTCGAACGGTATTGGGGTGGGCAATGTGCCCTCCGTCGCATTCGGCCGAAAGGCATTGGCGACAAAGGCACCGAAAGGGTAGGACGGCTACGGACTTGCGTCCCTCGGCACCTCCCTTTGCCCCTCTTGCGAAAGCTTGAGGGGTTTTCTTTTTGTCGTGGGGCGGCCTCTTGTTGGTTTTTGCGTACCTCTCTCGGTTTTTGGCTGTTTTTGTTGATTTTGCTCCGCGAGGCCTCGCCTCGCGGAGCTAGCAAACTACTCATTTTTGTGTTACAATCCGCCAGTTATGTCACCACACAAAAAAATAGCGAACCAAAACTCACACCACAGTGCAACCACCCGCGAAGAAAAAATCGTGGTAAAAGGCGCGCGTACTCACAACCTCAAAAACATTACCGTCGAAATGCCACGCAACAAAATGATTGCCATCACTGGTCTTTCTGGTTCCGGCAAATCTTCTCTTGCTTTCGATACTATTTTTGCGGAGGGACAACGTCGATATGTTGAGTCTCTCTCGGCCTACGCACGTCAATTTCTCCACAAAATGCAAAAGCCGGATGTCGATGAGATTACTGGACTTTCTCCGGCTATTTCTATCGATCAAAAATCGCGATCAAATAATCCTCGTTCGACTGTGGCTACTATCACCGAGATTTATGATTACCTCCGTGTGCTCTACGCTCGCGTCGGCAAGCCTCACTGTCTTGTTTGTAACCGACCGATTAGTCGGATATCAAAAGAAGAGATTATGCGTACAATTCTCGCTACAGTTACAGCCAAGACCACTCGGGCAAAGAAAGTCTTCGGTGTTGATATTAGTGATGCAAAATTGCGAATTTACGCACCGGTAGTTATGGGTAGAAAAGGCGAGTATTATCAGATGCTCTACGACCTTCTCGGCAAAGGATATGAAAGAGTCAAGATAGATGGTCAGGAATTCAAGTTCCGCGATCGCATCGTCTTGGATAAAAATAAAAAGCACGATATTGAGGTTTTGGTTGATGAGATTTTTATTAGTGAATTTAGACATAATGAAACAAAGGGTAAGATAACCGAAGCTGATACAAAGGTTCTAGAAAATGCTCGCGAAAGACTTTCCGAATCCCTCGAGCGAGCGATTCATGAAGCCGATGGTCTCATTCGCATAGAATATCCATCTGAAAGCAAAGATTATTCAGGTGAACTTATGTCGGTAAAGTTTATGTGTCCTTATGATGGATTTTCTCATCCAGAGATAGAGCCTAGACTATTTTCTTTCAATTCACCTTATGGTGCATGTTCTGTATGTAATGGTCTTGGTACAGAAAGTATTTTTAGTGATAAGCCTTGTCAGACATGTAATGGTGCACGTCTGCGAGACGAGGCATTGCATGTACTTATAGATGGCAAAAATATAGTAGAAGTTACCAATCTCTCCATAGAGAAAGCCAGTGCCTATTTCAAGGAACTTAAGCTTACTGATTCCGAAAAAGAGATTGCAAAAGTTGTACTAAAAGAGATTACCGAACGTTTGCAGTTTATGATCAATGTTGGTATCGAATATCTCACTCTAGATCGTCGTGCCCACACACTTTCTGGTGGGGAAGCTCAACGTATTCGTCTTGCGTCACAACTTGGTTCTGGTCTAGTCGGTGCGCTCTACGTTCTTGATGAGCCGACTATCGGTCTGCATCAGAGAGATAACGATCGCCTTATCAATACTCTCGTTAAGTTGCGTGATCTTGGTAATACTATTGTTGTCGTCGAACATGATGAAGATACGATGTTTGCTTCAGATTATATAGTCGATATTGGTCCGGGGGCGGGCGTTCATGGTGGTAGAGTAGTCGCTTCAGGTTATATGGAAGATCTTTTGTCAGCAAAAAAGAATGATTCAAATTCACTTACCCTCGCATATCTTCGTGGAGAAAAAAAGATCGAAATTCCAGAACGCCGTCGTGAACCAAAAGGAAAGATTATGATCCGAGGAGGAAATGTTTTTAATATAAAGAATTTGGATGCCGATATTCCTCTCTCTAGTCTAAATGTCATTACTGGTGTTTCTGGTTCAGGTAAATCCTCACTAATGTATGAAATTTTGTACCGCAACTTGCAAGCCAGACTCGAATCTAGGGTTAGAAGTAATGAAATGATCAATTGCAAGAGTTTCAGTGGTTCCGAATACGTTGGCCGTGTTATCCTTATCGATCAGTCACCGATCGGTCGCACTCCTAGATCAAATCCAGCCACATATACTGGAGCCTGGACTCATATCCGTGATCTTTTTGCCAGCGAACCCGAAGCTCGTGCTCGTGGTTGGGGAGCTGGAAGATTTTCTTTCAATCGTCCCGGTGGTCGCTGTGAAGCCTGTGAAGGAAATGGTGAGATAGCTGTCGAGATGCATTTCCTGCCTACAGTCTATGTCACATGTGATGTTTGTAATGGAAAACGCTTCATGAAAGAGACTTTG
>CAZVXQ010000036.1:0-7486 GCA_964630815.1 uncultured Candidatus Saccharibacteria bacterium
CACCCGTTCCCATTCCGAACACGGCAGTTAAACGTAGTTGCGGCGATGATAGTCCTTAGGGGCAAAAGTAGCTTGCCGCCAGAACGAAGTATTCAAGATGAAGTTGATCAATATTATATATTTGTAACAAAAAGGCCAGATTTTAATCTGGTTTTTTTGTTGATGGGTACTTGTTTTTGTGAGATAATTGATTTATAAAAAAATGAAAAATTTCATAAAAATAATAAAATCAAGTGTGTATGATCCAGGATTTTATAAATCAATAGAGTCTCAAAGCACTTGGTCTGCTTTCAATTATTTTATAAAACTCAATATAATAGTTGCATTAGTTATAAGCATGTTTTTGTCTATCACTATTATTCCAATATTCGTAGTCGTTACTAGTCCGTCAAATATGAATAGGGTTATAGATTTTTTCCCATCAGAATTGGAAATTCAAATAAAAGACGGCAAAGCTATTTCTAATGTATCTGGTCCTTATGTTATTCCAATAAAATCCAAAACTGGTGATCAGACTAGATCGATTATCAATCAAAAGAATCTAGTTACCATCGATACGACAAATGAATTCAACCTAGACAAATTCAAATCAAGTGACAGCATGGTTTATTTGTCCCAAGATTATTTTGTTTTCCAAGAAAATGGTGGCCAAATTAGAATTCAACCGCTAAAGGGTATCGGGAATTTCTCTATAAGTAAATACATAATTACTTCTTGGGTTAATGATATAGTTCCTTTTGCTCGTTCACTAATACCTCTTGCTGTTGTTTGTCTGATTGTTATGTTTTTCTGCTTCATGTTCATCAGAAATTTATTATTTATAGTACTTGCTTCATTGATAATTTTGTTAGTAGAAAAAATTAGAAAAGTCAAAATAGATTTTAGTTCTATTTTCAAGAAATCACTTCATTTGATAACAGCAATAATATTACTCAATCTTGTACTATTTGTCTTTCATTTTGGATCAATTTGGCTTGTCAATCTAGTCTTATTTATTTGGCTCTATTATTCAAACACTAAAGCCTTAACAAAATAATGGATTCTTGGTCAAAAAAAAGAAAGTTGCTTTATGGAATAGCTTCGATAGCTTTTATAATTATTGTTTTGGGTATACCCGCATTCTTACTATTTTATGATGCACCAACTTGTGATGATGGTAAGCAAAATAGCAATGAAAAGGGTGTTGATTGTGGTGGTCGATGTACAAAACTTTGTCAAAATGAATTTGATCCGCCAATCGTTTCTTGGTCTCGAATAGAAAATGTTGTACCTGGTGTTTATAACGCTGCTGCATATATTATCAATCCGAACAATGAAGGAGAAGCAAAGGACGTGTCGTATCATATGGAGCTCTATGACAAAGACGGTATGTTAATTATAGAAAAAAAGGGCACGGTGACTATACCTCCTCACCGAAATACTCTGGCCTTTTCCGGCTTAATTAAAGTCGATAATAGTATTCCTGCAAAAGTTTTATTTGAATTTACTGGTGTTCCTGATTGGAATAAAAAATCAGATACTCTTTCTTCTGTAGTTGTTACGTCGACAGATTACAAGGAGGAGGGTAATAGTTCATCGCTTTTGGTATCGCTTCGTAATGATGGACTCCAAGCCCTGGATGATATAAGCGTTTATGCAATACTTCATGATGCTTCAGGTAATACAATAGGTTTCTCAAAGACATCTGTTGATTCGATTTTGCCAAAATCAACTGTCGTAGCTCCTTTTACTTGGAACACAAATAGGCAGGGACAGGTAGTTTCCATTGAAGTCTTGTATGTGGCAGAATAGTTGAGTGAGATTAAAATCATTTATTCTTGAAAAGGGATTTGGTAACTCCAAGATAGATTGGTGGCTTTTTTTGGCGACTGTACCATTGCTCTTGGCCGGCTTGGTTACGATGCATTCATTTTCTCATGATAATTCTTACGCATACCATCAAATTATAGTCATTGCTATATCAATAGTTACTTTTTTTATTATAAGTCTATTTTTGGATACAAAAGTGTTACGATCAACAAAAGTTATCGCTGGATTATTTGTTGCAATTATCATTCTACTTGGATCTCTGTCATTCTTGGGTACTGTCTCTCATGGAGCAAAAAGTTGGTATGATCTTGGTTTTTTATCATTCCAACCATCGGATTTTGCAAAAGTAGCCTTAATTATTATCTTGTCAAAATACTTCTCGAGACGCCATATAGAAATCGCCAATTTGAAACATATCTTGGTATCAGGTTTTTATGCTTTTACTTTTTTTATTTTGGTTTTGATGCATCCCGATCTTGGTTCGGCAATGATTATTGCTCTCATTTGGCTCGGTATGATTATGGTTTCTGGTGTTTCAAAAAAACATCTAGTCTCAATGATGCTGCTGGCAATACTTGCATTCGTTTTACTTTGGTCATTTGCATTTAAGGAATATCAAAAAGATCGAATTAGAAATTTCATAGATCCTCTGTCCGATATTCGAGGCTCAGGTTACAATGCTTATCAATCTACCATTGCCGTCGGGTCCGGCTATATCTTGGGCAAAGGCATAGGTTATGGTACTCAATCAAGATTGAATTTTTTGCCTGAATATCAGACTGACTTTATATTTGCTGCATTTGCCGAAGAGTGGGGATTTGTTGGAGTAGTTATTTTCTTTACCATGTATGGCTTATTGATAACAAGGATTATCTTTATTGCTATAAATGGTTCAACAAACTTCGAAATACTTTTTGGGGCAGGTGTAGCCATTTATTTCATTGTTCATTTAACCATCAATGTTGGAATGAATATTCAACTTTTGCCAGTTACAGGTACACCCCTTCCATTTATGAGTTATGGCGGATCACACATGCTTTCGGAATATATTTTACTTGGAATATTAGTAGCAACAAAGCGATACTCTAGATCAATGCATCGAGATATGGCAAAAAATGAATTTATCGGTCCTCAGTAACTGGATATTTAGGTGTTTATCCACAGTAATTGATATTTACTTGCCATAAAGTGATATAATTTATCCAAATGGAAAATTTTCTTGATTCAAGCGTTCTTCCTGGTGATTCAATACCTAAGCATGAACATAGGCGCATGTTTATTATACTTGTTGTCGTCGTCTTGATAGCTGTTGCTGTTTTGGTTGGGCTTCTTGTTTATTCAAAATCAGATAATAATGTCATATCAAATACACCAACTCAAAGTCTCGATCCAAAAGTGGTAGAGATAAACAATTACAAATCGACACTGACAGAACAACAAAAAAGTCAGGCTATAGTAGAGATTAACAATTACAAATCGAGTTTGACAGAAGCAGAGAAGGCAGCAAAAATACAGGAGATTATTAATTATTCAACTAAAAAATAATATAAGGCAAAACTATGAATCAACTCTCATTAAAAAAAGTAGCATCGGTAACCGGATTGTTTCTAGGGGCTTTTGCTCTATCTGTTTTGGCAGCAGATTGGACTCCTGAAGGATGTGCTGCTCCTGGATGTAATACTGCAGCACCGATCAATGTTAGTAGTAATCAACAAACAAAACTAGGTGCACTTGCTATTAGAAGCGCTTCGCAAAATCCGAATGGTTCAAATCTTGACGTGCAGGGTCTTGTTACTTCATCTGGCTTGCTTGTCGAGGGTATAGCAACAGCAGATACTGTTGAGGTTCTTAATACTTTGAAAGTTGCTGGACCAAACTCAACTCAACTCAATTGGGTTTTAGCTAATAAGGGTGATGGAGAAGTTGAATGGAAAGCACAAAACACTTCAAGTGGGGTAACTATTTCCGAAGTTACACCGTTTCTATTATCTGTTCCACGAGATAATCCACCCGTAAATCCTCCTGTAACCATATCAACAGCTCCCACAACTTATCTTTTTTGTGCTCTTACTCGTGTAGAATCAGAAATGGGTAGAGTAAATGCTGGACCAGAAGTATCTGATAGCTATTGCCAGATAACAAAGAATAATGATGGTACATGGACTCTTTCTGGAGATAATAGTAATGATCCTCCTTATAAATGTCAAATGACCTGTTTCAAATAATAATTTTGATTGTAAAAAATCAAGGCAAAATTATGAATAAACTCTCACTAAAGAAAGTAATATCATTAACCGTTCTATTTATCGGGGCTTTTGCTTTGTCAGTCTTCGCTTCGAGCTGGTCACCAGCTGGAGGTTCTGCACCGGGTTTCAATAGTGAAGGTCCTATTGATGAGGGTGCAGTTCCGCAAACAAAAACCGGAGCATTAACTATCGGGAACGGTTCACAAAATCCTAATGGTTCTGTTTTGGATACTAGAGGTTTGTTTAGTATGGTTGGTCTATATTTACAAAATGGAATGGCAGCAGCAGATACGGTTAATGTATTAAATAAATTAATTGTTAAGGGTGTTAATTCGGATAAAGTTGGTTATTTACTTACAAATAATGGCACTGGTGTTGTTGGGTGGAAAGCTCCAATATCAGGAGGAATTACATTATCTGAAGTAAAATTTTTCCCTTTGAACGTTATTAGATACGGTGGACGACAAACTTTGAATACTCCTACTACTTATCTATTTTGTGGTTTTTCTCGTATTTCATCAGAAATGTTCAGAGTAAATGCTGGTGACGAATCTTTGGGCTATTGCAAAATAGACAAAAATACCGATGGCACATGGAGATTAAGGGGTTATTTAGCTGATGATCCTGATTTCCGTTGTGAGATGGTTTGCTTTAAGTAATTACCATAATTTTTCAATCAAAAAAGCGGTCATTAACCGCTTTTTTGATTGCAGAAACATGACTGATTTTTTATATAACTATAATTATTTGCAGGAAATAATTATATCTTATAAAAACCTTCATTCTCTTCTATCATTTTTCCAAAAGAGAACTTATCATTAACTCTTTCTTTCAAAGCGTTACCATAACGTTTGCGTTCCTCAGGGTGTTCGATCATAAAGGAAATAGCATGGGCCAACTCTTTTGCGTTGCGAGGTTGGATGAGAATGCCAGATTTCATATCCTCGACAATCTCTGGTATACCACCAACTGTCGTGGCTACAGTTGCAAGTGAAGCCATGCCTGATTCGAGGATTGTGTATGGTAGCCCTTCTTTGATCGATGGTAGTACAAAGACTGATGATGCTTTGAGGTATTCACTAGCATTGTCCAATCGGCCAGTAAGAAAGACTTTGCCAGTTAGATTGTTGACTTTGATTATTTCTGTTAATTTTTCTTTGTCTTGACCGTCACCAATAATGAGGCAAATAGTGTTTGGTTGTTGTTGAACTACTGAAGCCATTGCTTCTAAGAGATATATCAAGCCTTTGTTTGGGTGAAGTTCGGCAATGGTCAACACAACGTTTTTCTTGTAGAAATCAACTAAGTCCATGCCAATAAGTTTTGCTAAAGCTTGTTTTGCTCCGTCTACTGATACAAAAGTTATCGGTTTTATGCCGAGAGGGATTTTGCGAATTTTGTCCTTTACTCCAGGGAATAGAAGTGCTTGTTTGAATTCTTTGTCAGAAAGTACAATAGTGAAATGAGAAAGTAACATTGTTAGCCATGAAAAGAATAAGATACCCAATTTCTCATGTGCTGGGCGACTTTCATTGAAAGTCCAACCGTGTACGGTTGTAATTATCCTTTTTGTTCGAAGCAATCTGCCAGCTAGAGAACCAAGTCCAGCAGCCTTTGGGCTATGTAGGTGGACAATGTCGGGGCGTTTATTTTTTATGACATTGTATATTTCTTTGAATGAACCAGCGTCTTTGCTTAAATCAATATCTCGTCCCATTTGCGCAATAGAAAATGTGTAAATACCAGCTTGCTCAAGTTTGCTCTTGAGTAGACCTTCACCGCCAAGCGCTACCCAGACTTCATGACCTTTTGCCTTCATGGAAGTCGATAGGTCAAAAACGTGTCTTTGAGCGCCACCCCAGTTCGATTTGGTTATGATATAAAGGATTTTCATTACTCTAAAATTAACATAATTTGCTCATAATACAAAGCTTTATGCACTATCCGTATCACTGTTTCAGTAGTATTTATCAAACTTGATATTTGTGTAAAAAAGTGTTAGTATTTGTGCCATGAATTCGGCAAATAATAGAGGTGCAACATTACTTGTATTTGGAGATCTTTTGGTCTATATATTTTCTCTTATTTTGTCTTTAGCTATTCGTTATGGCGAGATGCCTTCTAGAAATTTACTATTGATGCACTTGCCACCTTTTGCGATTCTATTTGTTGTTTTCCTATTGATAACTTTTAGTGCTGGTTTGTATGACAAACAAGTAGCTTTTATTAGAAAACAGATCCAAGGTTTGCTCTTTAGGGTGCAGATAATTAACATCATTATAGGTGTAGTCTTCTTTTATATAGCTCCTGTTGGTATCGCCCCAAAAGTTAATTTGATAATATATTTTATCGTATCGACTTTATTGCTATTCCTTTGGAGAGTAATTATGTTTCCAGTTTTGAGTGTTTCTAGGAAACAAAAAGCAATCTTGGTCGGTTCAGATATCGATATCAAAGATCTCAAGGAAGAAATAAATTCAAGTGATAGATACGGAGTTGTTTTTTGTACACATATCGAACCATCGGCTTCTATCGACGAAACAGTAAAAAATATAAGTCAGGCGGTTAAGGATAATGATGCTTCAATAATTATTGCTGATCTACACAACAAATCTGTTGAGTCAGCTATGCCACTGCTTTATTCACTAGTATTTGCTGGTATCAAAATAATTGATGCTAGTCGTTTTTATGAGTCGATTTTTGATAAAATACCTCTTTCTATGGTAGGTGAGAGATGGTTGGTCGAGAATTCAAGCACTTCGCTCGGAAATAGAAGAGTTTATGATTCGCTAAAGAGACTTATCGATATTGTTGTTTCTTTATTTGGTGGAATTATTTCTCTTGTCTTTTATCCATTTATCATTTTAGCAATCAAAATCGAAGATCGTGGCCCAGTTTTCATTGAGCAAAAAAGAATTGGTTCTAACGGTAAGACAGTTAGTATTATTAAATTTAGAAGTATGTCCGGTAATGATAATGGTAAATACAATAAAAACGGTACAACTTCTCTATATGTCACAAAAGTTGGTAAATTCTTGAGAGTTTCAAGGCTCGATGAAATACCTCAATTTTGGAATGTGCTCAAGGGAGATTTGTCTCTTGTTGGTCCCAGACCAGAATTGCCTGGTTTGGTAGATGTCTACAAAAAGGAGATACCTTATTACAATGCAAGGCATTTGGTAAAACCAGGATTGTTCGGTTGGGCTCAGATCTATCACGAAACTCATCCTCATCATGCGGTTGCTACTGAAGATACAAAAGAGAAATTGTCTTATGATCTCTACTATATCAAAAATCGCTCCCTTATCTTGGATGCCAAAATATCTTTGCGTACTATGCAAATTCTAATGAAACGCGCAGGGAAGTAATTATGCTTAACTCTGACGGAGCACTCGTTTTATTTGTACCCCTTCGCAGTGCCACCGACCCTA
>CAZVXQ010000037.1:0-7342 GCA_964630815.1 uncultured Candidatus Saccharibacteria bacterium
GTAGCCCATAGGGCGATGGATTTACAGTCCATTGCAATTGACCGCTCTGCCACCTACGCTTTCAACTAGCTAGATGATTGTAGTATTTTTTTATACTTTTGGCAACGAATGAAGAAGCTATTTTTGTATTAGACAATAACTTTTGCTCGGCAAAGATCTTTGATTTCGACAATAACTTGTTCGAGAGATGTTGAAGCTTTGACAAGATATTTACTTGCTCCTAGGGATTTTGCCTTGTCTATATCCGTAACCTTACTCAAATTTGACAAAACCATTTTTGGAACGTTCTTTATACTATCAACCGCTCTCAAAGCTTCCAAAATCTCAAAACCATTCATTCCAGGCAAAATAAGATCAATAATAATTACATCCGGTTTCATCGTTTTTATTGCCTGAAGAGCACCTTCTCCGTCTTTGACATGAGTCAAATCAAAACCAGATGAAATAATTTTCTTTTCTAGAATATTACCAATCAATCGATCATCTTCGATCCAAAGAATCTTTTTCTTTTGACTAAGTTTCTTGTCTGTATTAACGATTTCGACTTCTGACATACCATACCCAAAGTAATCGTTGACTTTTTGAACAATATCAATTGATTTTGCATTTAGAGAAATAATAACTTCCGCAACACTATTTGGCGGAATATTACGCATATTTATTGCAACACCTTGCATGGAAAGAAGAAAAACCGGAATCTTTGTCAATAATGGTTCAGATTGTTTTTTTGCCAGAACAGTATACCCATCGATATCAGGCAAAGAAATATCTAAGAGAATCAGATGTGGTAAAACATCATAAATACCCTTTAGACCCTCTTCGCCATTTTTGTATAAAAAGACATTGGAATACTTATCCTTTTTGAGAAGTTCTACTATACTTTGACCAACCGAAGCATCACCCTCTATTACTACTATTTTTTGTGCCTTATCCATATTATCAACCATGTCACTATTCTATCACATTATTAATATCAATATTACAATTATACACCCTTCTTTTTTCTTGCCTTTTCGACATTAGCTTCGAAAGCCATTATCTCATCACGAATAATTGCCGCCGTTTCAAAATCGAGTATTTTGACCGCCTCAGCCATTTGTTCTTCTTTGACTTTGCGAAACTTAATCGGATCAGAAATCAATTCTCCGTCGATTCTCAAAAGCTCACCAACAGCTTTACTGTGTTCGGTTCGCAAATGATCGGTTATATCATGAATATTCTTTTTGATTGTTGTAGGAGTAATGCCGTGCTTTTCATTATACTCAATTTGAATTTTTCTCCTTCTATCGGTCTCTTTCATTGCCCTATCGATAGAACCCGTAATATTATCAGCATACAAAATAACTCTACCAGCAGAGTTTCTGGCGGCACGACCAATAGTTTGGATCAGTGACGTCTCTGAGCGCAAGAACCCTTCTTTGTCTGCATCCAAAATTCCAATCAATGAAACTTCTGGCAAATCTAGACCTTCACGCAAAAGATTGACTCCAACCAAGCAATCATATTTGCCTTTGCGAAAATCAGTCAAAATGGTAATTCTATCGATCGTTTTGATATCACTATGCAAATACTCTGCTTTCATTCCTTTCTCTTTTAGAAATTCAGATAAATCTTCTGCCATTTTTTTGGTCAAAGTAGTTGCCAAAACTCGTTCACCTTTTTTTATTACTTTTTCAGCTTCCTCAATAAAATCAAAAATTTGCCCCAAATATTTACCATTTTCTTTTATAGGCTTAATATCTACAACAGGATCAATCAGTCCAGTTGGACGTATAACCTGTTCGGCTATTTGCTTGCTATTTTCATATTCATAATCACCAGGGGTAGCCGAAGTAAACACTATTTGTCCTACTCTTTCCAAAAATTCATCAAATTTTAGTGGCCGATTATCTTTTGCAGATGGCAAACGAAATCCATGTTCAACCAAAGTTTCTTTGCGTGACGCATCGCCAGCGAACATTCCTCGGAGCTGTGGAATAGCGACATGTGACTCATCTATTACAGTCAGGAAATCCGGACTACCATCAGCTTTTTTTGGAAAATAGGAAAGCAAAGTATCCGGTGCTTCTCCTGGCATTTTGCCCGAAAAATGTCTGGAATAGTTTTCTATGCCATTTGTATAGCCGATCTCCTTTATCATTGAAAGATCGTATTTAACCCTACGCTTCAATCTTTCGGCTTCAAGAACTTTTCCTTCTTTTTCCAAGACTTTGAGTCGATCAACAAGCTCAGCTTGAATAGTTTTTACCGCTCTCTCACTTTGCTCCGTACTACTTATAAAATGCTTCGCTGGGAATATATACACACACATAGGTGTCACCTCTGTATTACGAACAGCACGCGAAACAGGATCAAGTTCAACTATCGCCCCAATCTTACCTCCGTCAAACTCTATACGGTATATAGTTTTTTCATTAACCGGCATCACTTCAAGATTGTTACCAAGTGCACGAAATTGACCAGATTTGAGATCGGCATTTGTACGTACAAAATGAATATCAATAAGTTTACGAATAAGCTCAGAACGTGAAAGTTCCATACCTTCTGAAATTTTCAGATTTACTTTTTCATACTCTTCTGGACTACCCAAACCGTAAATACAAGAAACAGATGCAACGATTATTACATCTTTACGAGTGAGCAAAGCTTGAGTCGAAGCGTGACGCAATCGCTCAATCTCCTCATTGATCATCGCTTCTTTTTCTATATACGTATCAGTATTTGGAATATATGCTTCTGGCTGATAATAATCATAATACGAGACAAAGTAATGAACGGCATTTTTAGGAAAAAATTCCTTGTATTCTTGAGCAAGTTGAGCGGCGAGAGTTTTGTTGTGAGCAATGACGAGAGTTGGCTTACCAATCTCTGCTATAACGTTTGCCATGGTGAAAGTCTTACCAGAACCAGTGACACCCAAAAGAGTCTGTTTATCGTAGGATTTATTTATACCATCAACTAAAGCCTTGATTGCTTTTGGTTGATCTCCGGCTGGCAAAAAAGCGTTGTTTATTTGAAATAGTTTTTTTGACTGGATATTTTGCTTACTCATTGTATTAAAATTTATAGCACAGATTTGACAATTTGGCACTAGCATAATCTTACAAAGATTTTCTGTAACGTACATAAATACAGCATCCAAATACGAACTTAGATTTATTATAAAAAAGAAAAGGGGGTGGACTGCGGTTCCACCCCCCCAACACACCCAACCACCGAAATCTTGTATAAGTATACACTATTTAGATTATTTGTCAATACCCCACACAATCATACTGACCGTAGTCAAAAACAACCCTTATTTTGAGGCGTATTTTGAAACATTAGCTACCATGCCAGCAATCGACAATGTAAGGATGAGTGCAGTACCACCATGACTTACAAAGAGTAATGGCAGACCAGATAATGGCAACAAACCAAGCATGGCAGAAATATTCATGAATGATTCTGATACAATCAGAATTCCAATTCCCATTACCAATAATCCAGCAAAGATATCAGGAGACCGATTTCCAATTCTAAAAATACTAATCAAAAAAAGAACATACAAGGAAATCAAAATGAAACCGCCCAAAAAACCGAATTCTTCTGCAGCAACCGCAAAGATCGAGTCATCGGTCGGTTGTGGTAAATAGCCAAACTTCTGAATACTCTGTCCGAATCCCCTGCCAACTATTTCACCCGAACCAATAGCGATAAGCGATTGATTGATCTGATATCCAGAACCTTGAGTGTCCGAACCTCGGTTGATATATGTCTTTAGTCTATCGAGTGCATATGGTCGAACAGCTATTACACAAGCCACTAGAGTAAGAAGCATCAGAATTAAAAGCAATATTTGCCGAAATCTCATTCCGGCAATATACATCATCACTAGTCCAGTGCCGATTATTATGACCAAAGTATCAGTATCGCGCTGACTCAGCAAAAGTGCACTTAGAATCACGACTATGACCACAAATGGTATCAATCCATATTTCATCGTTCTGATTTTGTCTTTTACTGCATAAACCCAAGCTGAAAGATAAATAATAAACGCAATTTTCAAAAGTTCCGATGGTTGAAAAGTAAAAAATCCTAACGAAAGCCATCTAGATGCGCCATTATAATGAAAAGTTATACTTGGAATAAAAAGAAGTAAATTTACTAAAATAGCTCCAATTAAAATAAATAAAGCAGACTTACGAAGCCATATAAAAGGCAACTTTGAAAAAATAATAAAACCTATAACTCCCAAAATAAGACTAATGCCCTGTTTTGTAGCAACCGTTCCAAAACTAGCACCATTTTGCGCGAGCAAACCAAGAGAAGCAGAAAGAAATATTATAAAGCCAACCAGAGTCAAAACCGTGACCGAGATAAGAAAAAAACGATCAATTTTTTTTGATTGCTGGAACATTACTTTTGTAATTGACTAGATTCTGATTTTTTGAAATTTTCGATCTCACTTCTTACCTGATTGTACTCTGGCAAATCGGTAACCTTGCTTACGCCCAAATGTGATAACAAAGCTAGAGTTGGTTTGTATAAAAATATTCTTGCATCTCCTGGATTTTCTACTCGATCAATAAGTCCACGTACCAATAAATTGCGAATAATAAATTGTGAATTAACCCCGCGAATATAATCAATCTCTGATCTCGATATTGGCCCCTGATAAAGAATTATTGACAAAGTCTCCAATCCAGCTTTTCCCAAATCACGACCTATTTCTTCTTTTGTAATTTCCTCAATAAGTGACGAATACTCTTTTGCTGTACCCAACATCACCTCACTTTCATCACGAACCAAAGTGAGTCCTCTATCTTTGAGTTTTGTCTCCAACTCATCCAAACCAGCAATAATCTCTTTTTGATCTATCTTCAATAATTCAGCAAGCTTTTTTATACCGACCGGTTCGGCTTTCCAAAACAACAAAGCTTCTATTTTTGAAGATAGATTCATATTTTTATTATACACCATATTGCGCGCATATGTCTGACATCTGCATAGACACCTGCAGATATGTGCCACCTCTGGGGCCTATAATCATTAACTCAATACCTCGGCACACCAACCTCCCTTGTCTCCATCTGTATATCACCTAGATGACTTTCTTGAGTTGCTTGCACAACACCCTGTTTGACCAATTCCAGCATAGCCAAAAAACTCACGATAACATTTACCTTATTTTCTTTGTGCTCTTTGGTAAACTCTTTGAAACTAAGTCGCAAATGACTACTAGTCGTCAAAGTACTTATCATAGTTTCGAGACTTATTACTTTTTTCAATAAAACCTTCGGTGCATTATCCTTTTTTGGAAGACGATTGATAAGATCCTTTAGAAGATGTAAGGCTTTATCTAAACTAAAATCAGGCTCAGGGGTAAAAACTGGTTCAATCGGCTTAGTTTGCGATTGTAAAAAAATAACTTCTTCGCCGAACATTTTTGCAACATTTTGACTTGCCTCTTTAATCCTCTTGTAGATCTTGAGTCTAGTCTCTAGATTACGAATATCGCCCTGCTCCTCTTCAGTCAAAACCAAACTTGGTAAGAGAGATTTTGATTTTATTAGTAATAGAGTCGAGGCAACCAAAATAAAATGAGCTGATTCACCTATGGCTATGTCACCCATGCTCTTTATATGTTCAATAAAATCATCGGTAACTTTGGCCAATGAAATATCACTAATAAATAGTTTTTTCTTTTCTATTAGATCAAGTAATAGATCCAAAGGACCTTCGAAGCTTTGAGTTTTTACTGTAAATGACATGTTTTTGACGCTCCAAAATATTTTTTCTCAAAACAATCAGGCTCTAATGTTAGATAACACCAACTTTCTCTTTTACTTCTTTCAACTTTGCACTTGCAATTTCATTTGCTTTCTTCGCACCACCTGCCAAAACTTCTTTTACAAAATCGGGATTTTTTGCCAATTCTTCTCGCTTTTCTCGAAGTGGTCGGATGAAATTTTCCAAATCCTCTACAAGAGTATCCTTGAGGATTTTATATTTACCAGAATTTTCTTCATACAACTTTTTCAATTCACTTTCTGTACGGACCAATTTGTGAATAGCATAAACATTTTCTGGAATACCTGCGCCAGAATCTGTCACAATACTCATTACCAACTTTGTAATCTCTTCTTTTGTGGCAAAAAGTGGGATTGTGTTGTTATAACTTTTGGACATTTTCTTGCCATCTGTTCCTGGAACTGTAGCTACATGCTCGAGAATTATCGGCTCTGGAAGTTTGAATGTTTGATTAAAAATATGATTGAATTTTTCGGCAATATCTCGAGCGTACTCTATGTGTTGTTTTTGATCTTGTCCGACAGGCACAACGTCTGTGTTGTATAGCAAAATATCTGCTGCCATCAATACTGGATAATTGAAAGTACCAACATTGATCTCTTTGTTCTTGGCCTCGGCATCTTTGAAAGCATGCGCTCGCATGAGGTAAGGCATTGTAACTATGGTATCAAAAATCCACGCAAGCTCGGTGTGAGCGGAGACATCGGATTGTTTGAAAATAATCGCACGAGCTGGGTCCAGGCCAATAGCGAGATAATCGAGTACCAAGTCATGAGTCAGCTGTTTCATCTCTTCCTTGTTCTGAACCAGATTGAGAGCGTGATAATCAGCAACAAACAGGTGGCAATTGTAATCGCTACTATTTTGAAGATCAACAAACTGTTTCATAGCCCCAAAATAATTGCCAATATGCGGACGGCCAGTAGGTTTGACGCCAGAAAGAAGGATTTTTGTCATGGGGATAGTATAACAAAAAGATCTGCAGACTAGAAGTCCATAATTTAACTTCCACTAGACATCGAATATTCACTATTGACATTTGAGTGCTATATATGTATATTATATTCAGTGTGGCTGGGTTCGATCTCCTGCCAGTCGGTGGACTAAGATGCTAAACCACCACACTGTTGCCACACGGGAAGGTGAAATCCCTTCGTCGCTGCAGCCACGTTTGGCTTGCGTGCGCAAAAAAAACGAATTGGTTCGCAAGGACCATTCACGACACAGGGTAGACATTTATTGGACGCCCTTGTGAATAACGCCAGCTGTGCATCCAGCTAGGCGTTTTTCTTTTATTTATAATTTACCAATTTTATATATCTGATATATGCAAATATTCTACTTTATTATTAATAAAAAATTTTTTCTACCGACAAACTCGTCTAATACATTTAATTGACAATGATACAGTTATACTATATAATACTTCTAGAGCGGTGAAATGTCAGTAACCGCAAAACACAACAAAACCAAGGAAAGACGCCAAATGAAACCGTATATGTTTAGGACTAGCACCTGGTGGGAATTGATGGTACGGCAGGGTGCGAGC
>CAZVXQ010000038.1:0-7329 GCA_964630815.1 uncultured Candidatus Saccharibacteria bacterium
AGGGTACTAAGTGTGTTTGATAAAAATACAAACGGCACATTCTTAAGTCTTTCATCTTTTTGTATCTGTCTACACAACTTGATTCCATCGGGATCCTCCGAGCCGTGAATTATGTCAGAAACGATGGCGTCTGGTTTTAAATTGGCAATGTCATTAACTATATTCTGGTTAATTTTTTGGAATGCATAGACTTCGCACCCTGCTTTTCTTAATCTTGCGTCGTACATCTCGAGAAGAAATCTATCATCATCAATATGAACAATAACTTTGGACATAAGATTTAGTGAAATAAACTAGTAAATAAACCTCCTATCTTTTGAAACAGTGATGTGAACCAACCTATGTGTTCCGTCGGTTGGGTAACAGGAATATCTACCACAACCTTAGGTGTAGTAGTTGTTTCCTCACGCATGTCGGTTGATGTTGCAACAGGTTTGTTTATTACTTTCTTACTGACAATCGGTTTTTGTACTGGAGGATTGACTGTAGTTTTTACGGACACATCTTGTATAGGTATCACTTGTTCTTGTTCTAAGACACATTGATTATTTGAATCTACAACATATCCGCTATAGCAAGTGCAGTATCCAGATGCTTTGTCGTAAGTAGCATTGGTACCCATTTTCTGTTGGCATGATTTCCAGAAGTCAGTTTTGGTTGGTTTACATGATCCACTTGGACCAAAGTCACCAATCCACTTGCTACCAATACCCTGTGAGCTTTCACAGTACGCATCATATTTTATCTGTTCTTGAGCCTGCCAATCATTTTCTTGCTGTTGGCTTGATTGAATATATGTATTAAATTGCTGTGTTTGTATACTTGCCTGAGAAGAAAGACATTGCTGATATGCAGTTTGAGCTGAATCATATTGTTGGTTCTGAGCTTCACATTGCGCTAACTCGTTGTCTCCGAACGGGGTGCCAAGATTACCGCTTCTTCCTAGCTGTGCACGAAGTGATCCGCAATCTGATTTTAATCCACTAGGAATAGGACAAGTAAATTGTGATACTTTGCATTCTTGTGCATCAGAAAATGAAACAGAACTATCTCTCCAACCATCATTACAGATAACACACCCGTCGTAGTCTGATCCAAGACTACAAGCAACTCCGCCATGGTATGAACATGAACCGGAAGTAGCATAACTCACATTAGGAAATACTACTGCAATCAAAAAAGAAAAAAATATTAAAAAATGTTTGTGACGTTGTAAGACGTCATAGGCTCGTCCAAAAGACGATTTTGTTGTTTGTTTTTGCATAAACTCTACTAGGATTTTATGTGGCAGAGCCTTCGAAAATTTAAGTAATCAAAAGGCTCCCAGCCATTGCGATCAAACCTTTCGGCCTGACCCATAGCCCTTTCGGGATATGACCTAGTAGAGTGACTCTGACTGGGAGTCCTTTGATCTCTACTAGGTTTTTGCAACCATACCTTAGAAATATTGAGTTCCTAAGGGTTAGGTCGACTTTTATTAAGTTGTAATAATATGATAGCAAAAATATCGCTATCTGTCTTGTACCTTAGCTTAAATACGGAGACTTGCGAAGCGGGTTACCAACACTAATTAGAATGATGCAGAGATGCCTTTCATAAGGTCTTCGTAGCAATCTTCAATATCTTTGTGAGTAAGAGTATCGAAAATAAGATCCTTAATCTTATCTACTGTATCTTTAATTTGTTCAACGGTGAGTCCGTTGGTTCTAAGCCAGCTTTCGATTGTTTTGAGCTTATCCTTGTCTACCATAAGGTCTGTGTCAGCAAATACAGGAAGACTGAATCCTGTAGTCGCTACGTTCACCTGCTTCACAATATGAGCATTTTTAACAAAATCTTCTCCAGTTACAGCAACAAGTGAACTATCGACATCTTGATATGTTTTCCACTCACCATAACCTTTCATCTGCTTGTACTGCTTCTGTTGCTCCTTCGCGGGATTATCAGAATCACTAACGATCATGCATTTTCGATTTGCCAGTTCCATCATTGGAGTCATTGCCTTGATATGTTTCGCACCTTTCGCATGACAAATACCAACATCCTTGAGAGATGCTTTAACAGTAGCGGTCGCCTTCTCGATAGCTGTAAGAAATAGCTTCTTATCTTTCCAGCCCTCGAATATCAAATTCTTCTCGTTTAGTGTTTCAAATACCGAATAGCCAAGAGCATTGAAGATCACCTCCTCCTCAGCAAGATTTGAATCCTTTGCAGCTTCAATAGTTGTGATCTCATCATTTTTCTTCACGATATAATGTCGTGATATGTTTCCAGCGTCAATCATGAATATTGAATGAGTGCTGTACAAGACGTAGTTCTTAAGAGAGATACGAATAAGTTCGTCTCGAAGGTAACGAGCACCAGATGGATGGAGACTTGAGTCAGGTTCGTCGATAAGAAGAAGTGTGTTGTTTAAGTTGTCCGTCTTCACATTCACAGAGATCATAAGCAGGAATGTAACAAATCTCTTGAATCCGTCGCTTCTCTTCGAGAAGTCGAAGCTATTCTTCTCCTTTATTGCAGGGACAATCTTCTCTCCATCAAGACGAAGCTGGAACTCGATATTCTTGTACTCTTTCCATACCGAACGGAAATGAGTAGTTGTTTTTGAGGCGATACCGTTAAGAAAGTTTTGCTTCTGGTTGTTTGATAGCGTTTTAACGCGGTCTATCTCGGTCTTAATCTTGTCGATACCCCCGAGAATAAACATGTTCTTTAGAGGTACACAGTCTTCTGGTTTTGCAGCAAAAGCATCCATTCCAATTTCTGAAGGCAATAGATTTGCCTCATCATATTCCCAGAATAAAGCATCCATAAGATATGACTCCATGATCTCATCGCTTGCAGTACCAATCAAGGTAGATAGTGTATCAATTTTTACTTCCTCGAGATATTCTGCTGGTATGTCTGGAAAATCCGTAGCTCGCACAAGAGCAAAGGAACTCAATTTTTCTTTCTTTCCACGAACTCCAACTTCAAAATCTGGAGGACAGGTTTTTGAAGGCTTCTTCCAATCACCATTGAAGGTTGTGTCTGTTGGAAAATTCGTATGTCTACACTCTTTGATTTCTGCTACAAGATCAATATGATACCGAACATCAGTACGTTGGTTGCAGAAAGTTTTAAGCCCAGTCGCAACACCATCCATCAATACAATTTCTGGATCCTTAGCAGAAGCAAGGATCTTTGCTGAGACTTCAGTGAACAATTCATCTGTCTCACTCTTGTCGAGTCGGAAGTAAAACTTCACATATGCCTCGTCAATAGTATCTTCATCGGGAAGGCTCTCACGAACATCGTCTTTTCGTGAAGGATCGTAGTCGTCGCTCAACAAACGGAGAGCTTTCAAAATGTTTGATTTACCAGATTCATTAATACCAACAAGAACACGACAAGCGGGGTCAAACGACACCGTCTCTTTTTTGATTGATCTAAAATTTACGATTTCTGCTTTGTCTAATTTCACGTCGGTATTATAACACAAAAACACCTCTCTTAATAGGCTTATTTTTGAGAGAAATTAAACTACTTTTCGCTAGGCAAGTCGAGACGACTTAGAGAAATCTCATTAAAGTAGTAATCACAGCCAACTTCTTTAATATATCCGAGAACATCTCGATATGCAGGAGCGGTAAACCAATCATTTAATATATAAATATAATCAACGGTAATACCGAGAGGGTTGAATAGTTTTGTATACTGTTTTTTCTTAAAATCACATGTTTGTAATTTTTCATCTACAGATCCTGCAACTTTTTGAAATTTCATTTCTATCACGTAAAGAGTTTTTGCAGATGGTACAAAAATTGCGTCATCAGGTAGTAGTTTTTTTGAAAGGATTTCTTTATAGTCGACAGCCTTTGTCTTAAGGAATTTATAGAGTAGATTTTTTCGGAGGTGATGCGCAACAACTTTATCTTTGAATAGGATTGAACCGTCGGCATGAACCTTGTATCCAGGTACACGCTTAAAAACCTCAAGGATATCTGCTCTACCCTCGAATACAAGCCCTGTTTTTGTGTTTGCACCTCCAATACCTCCTGTTTTCATATATATTTTGATTATCTCACAAAAATGATGCCGAAACAACGATAATCTAGGAAGTAAAGTCTAAAAATGATAAAATGAAATAGTGAAGTCAGATAATACCAAAAAGGCAAAACCATTCCTAAAATGGGTAGGTGGAAAAGGACAACTACTTTCTCAATTTGAGAGTCTTTTCCCGAAAAAATTTAATTCGTACTTTGAACCATTTATTGGTGGTGGTGCTGTATTTTTTTCTATCAATCCTAAAAAAGCACACATCAACGATATAAACAAAACACTAACCCAAACTTACATCCATATAAAAGATAATGTAGATACGTTGATAAAATCACTTAAGAAACTTGAAAACGAGTTCCTTAAAAAAGATGAGATCGCACGCAAGGAGTTCTATTATTCTCTTAGAGAAAAATACAATTCGCTTTCTCACGAAGATTTCGAGAAAAGTCTCTACTTTCTTTTCTTTAATAAAACTGCATTCAATGGTGTATATCGAGAAAATTCAAAAGGCGGATTTAATGTACCAATGGGTAACTATAAAAATCCAAAAATTGTTGATGAAGAAAATTTAAAAAATGTATCTGAAATCCTTTCAAATACAAAAATAACTAGTGGCTCTTTTGTCGATGCCGTCAAAAATGCAAAGGCTGGAGATTTCGTATATTTCGATCCACCATATCATCCACTTTCTGAAACATCTAGCTTTACAAGTTACAGTAAGGATTCATTTTCAAAAGACGATCAGATTAAATTAAGAGATTTATTTATTGAGCTAGATAAAAAAGGTGTGTATGTAATGCTTAGTAATTCAAGTAGCCCATTTATTAAGGAAATATATTCTGGATATCGACAAATTCCTGTATATGCAAGTCGAATGATTAATTCAAAAGCAGACAAGAGAGGTAAAATATCTGAAGTTGTGATAGTTAATTACGATCCGAAATCAAATCCTCAAAACGTTTTTGTGAAAGAGATAAATACTTCTTCTCAGTATCAATACCTATAAACTTTCGCCCGTGCTTTTTTGCAGCGATTCCTGTTGTAGAACTTCCAGTGAATGGATCGAGTACGATATCACCCTTATTAGTACTTGCTAAAACAATTCTCTCAAGAAGTGAAAGAGGTTTTTGTGTTGGATGTTTAGTAAATTTCTTCTCTTCTTTTTTAGGTGGATTAACAGCCCATACAGAACGCATTTGTAGATTAGGCTTTTTGATAAAATCTTCTGCCCACTCACCATTTTTCATAAGTTCGTAATTGAAAGTATGTTTTGCTTTCTTGTGTTTTCTTGCCCAAAGAATTGTCTCGTGACTAGCGGTGAAAAAACGGCAACTAAGATTTGGTGATGCGTTCGGTTTAAACCAAGTAATATCATTTAAAATATGAAAGCCAATTGATTGAATAGCATGACCACATTGATAGATAGAGTGATAAGTACCACTAACCCAGATAGTGCCATGAGGTTTTAAAACACGATAGCACGCCTCAAGCCAACGTTTGTGAAAAGCATAGTCTTCATCAAACCCCTTACTCTTGTCCCAATCTCCCTTATTTACGCTAACCATTTTACCTGCGTGAACAGTAAAACCACCATTCGAGAGCATGTATGGCGGATCCGCAAAAATCATATCTATAGAATTTTCAGGAAGTAAGTTGAGAATTTGAATAGAATCACCAAGATATAGCACAAAATCTTTGTGTGAAAAATGAGGTTTTTGTTTAATTGAAGCTAAAATTTTCTTTGCCATGTGTATAGTGATCTTAGCTTAAATATAAAACAAAGTGTAGTAATTTTTGCTGAAGAAATAATAAAGAAAAGTTACCAACACTAGGCAAATGGGACGCTCTAGACTCCTCAAAGGGTCTGCGTCATCAATTGTGTTGTATGAAAAACGCAACAATACAGTCGCCATTAGGGGTTATGGCACAAGAAGCAACAGCCCCCACAAAGGTCCGCTACTGCCTTTATGCAAGAAAAAGTAGCGAGTCTGAGGAGAAACAGGTCCTATCCATCGACTCTCAAATCAAAGAGATGCTCCAGCTTGCCGAACGTGAGGGTCTGGAGATTGTGACCATGAAGCGAGAAAGTCACTCCGCTAAAGAGACTGGGCAACGACCGGTCTTCAACGAGATAGTCGAGGAAATCAGAGATGGCAAATACAATGGCATTCTGACATGGGCACCAGATCGAATATCAAGAAATGCTGGAGACTTGGGACGAATCGTAGACTTGATGGATGCCAGAAAACTTGAAGAGATACGCACCTTCGGACAAAAGTTTGGCAACAACCCGAATGAGAAGTTTCTTCTAATGATCCTCGGGAGTCAAGCAAAACTTGAGAACGATAACCGAGGCATCAATGTGAAGCGAGGATTACGCACAAGAGTTGAAATGGGATTATGGCCGGGCATGGCACCACTTGGGTACCTCAATCAGAAACTGATGGACAAGAAGTGTCGCATCGTGGTTGATCCACAACGTGCTCCAATCGTAAAGCAGATGTTTGAGAAAGTTGCATACGAGCAATGGAGCGGAAGAAAAGTGTACAACTGGCTTCGCTTCGAACTTAATTTCTACACGCGAGGAAACAAGCCCCTCACTCTCTCAGGAGTATACCGCATGCTTCAGATGCCAATTTATTACGGACCATTCGAATATCCACGAAATTCAGGACAATGGTATCAAGGATCGCACGAACCACTCATTACTGAAGAGTTATTCAAGAAAGTGCAAGAACAGCTCAAACGAGACAAGATAGTGCGCGAGAACAGAGAGTTCGCTTTTACTAAACTGTTCACGTGTGGTATGTGCGGATCAGGGATAACAGCACAAGAAAAATACAAACTCCTGAAAGATGGGACTAACGCCAAGTATGTGTACTACTCATGTTCGAAAGCGAGAGACAGAAACTGTAAGAACAAATACATACGTGAGGAAGAACTTGTTGAAGAATTGTTCAAGATAATCGACAAGCTCAACATGAACGAGTTAGGTATGCGAATGAAGCTCGAGGAAGAAATCAAGCGATTCAACAGACTGCAGCGACTTGCGACAAGTGGAAAGCCGAAAATGCAGATAGATGAGGATGATATAGCTACACGTGAATACGCAAAATACGTACTCCGTGAGGGTACGCCGATTGAGAAGCGTGAGCTAATGGGGCACCTAAGATCGAGACTTGTGCTCAATGACAAAAAGATTACATTACTGACTGAAGAATAGATCCATTAGGTTCGAGACTTTCTTCCTCCTCTTTGATCACATCAAGAAATATAGTCTTATCT